>CAWUIX010000274.1:0-4394 GCA_963922395.1 uncultured Rhodobacterales bacterium
TTCTCGCCGGCGGCCTTCACCGCAAGAACATCCATCCCATCGACTTCTTCGCCGGGGATGCCGTAGGCGGCGCCACGTTCCCAGAGCGACGGTGACTTGGTCGACCGTTTCACACTGGTTCCCATGGCGTATTGGTTGTTTTCGATGACGAAGATGACCGGCAGATCCCAAAGCTCGGCCATGTTGTAGGTCTCGTAGACCTGGCCCTGGTTTGCGGCCCCATCGCCGAAATAGGTGAAGGTCACGCGCCCATTGTCGAGGTACTTATCGGCAAAGGCGAGGCCTGCGCCAATCGGCACCTGAGCTGCGACGATGCCGTGGCCCCCGTAGAAGTGCTTCTCTTTCGAGAACATGTGCATCGAGCCGCCCTTGCCCTTGGAATAGCCGCCTTCGCGGCCCGTGAGCTCGGCCATGACGCCCTTGGGATCCATGCCGCAGGCGAGCATATGCCCGTGGTCGCGGTAGCTGGTGACCCGCTTGTCGCCCTCTTCCGTGGCGGCCTCGAGCCCCACAACAACGGCCTCCTGACCGATGTAGAGGTGACAGAAGCCCCCGATCAGGCCCATGCCATATAGCTGACCTGCCTTCTCTTCGAAGCGGCGGATCAAAAGCATTTCGCGGTAGTAATGAAGAAGCTCGTCTTTCGAGACATTCGGTTTGGCGGTGGACTTGCGCGTGGCCATGCTCTGGCGTCGCCTCCCTGGCAGCAGAAAATAGTTTAGTGCTGAACTATTCTCTAACCGATCGTGATCCACGCTGCACTGGTTAATTTGGACGCAGCGTCAGAATCGGCTGAAAAGCCGCCATGCATCTTGCGCAAACCAGGGCTAAGCCCTTCTAGCGCAACACCATTTCGTCGGGACGGACGAGGCCGAGCACAGTGCGGGCCTGCTGGTCGAGAAGCTCCAGATCAAGAAAATCGTCCGAGAGGCGGCGGGTTTTGTTCTCAAGCGCTGCGACTTCGGCCTGCAGTCGTGACCGTTCCGCTTCGAGTGCCGTCTTCTCTGCCTCGATCTGGACGCGACGGAACAGGCCGTGGTCGCCCTGAACGCTCGCAAAGGTGAAATACATCGCGGCAGCGCACATCAGCGTCAGATAGACGACATCGCCAACGGCTGTGCGGGACGGGGTCATTCGCTCGGATCTGCCTCATGTCCCCTGCCTCGTTCACGGGCAGGGCGTAAGGCGAATCATTGCATATCAGGACGGGCCTGTGAATCCCAAATCTGCGTTTGAGTTCAATATTCTTTGGCGTTCGGCGAAGGTTCGCTAGAATTCGCGTGAAAGGAGATGCGCCCGTGTCCGGAGATCTTCATAACCAGCCGGATTTGATCGGAGATGTGGACTTGTGGGGGGATGACCCGGCGCTATCCGGCTATGCGTCCAGATCGGGCGCTGACCGAACGCAGCTTATGAAGACGGGTCAGGCCTGGGGACAGGTTGATTTGCGCGACACCGGACGCATGGCGGAACGGCATCTCCCGGAACTTCGCCTTTTTGATCGCGGAGGACGGCGCATCGATGAAGTTGAGTTTCATCCAGCGTATCACCAGTTGATGACGTCCGGGATTGAGGCGGGTTACGCTTCACTGCCCTGGGATGGTGGGAGGCACGCCACGCATGCAGCGCTCGTCTATATGATGAGCCAAGTCGAACCGGGCGTTTGCTGTCCAATGACGATGACCTACGCGGCCGTACCGGCCCTGTCCGCAGACCAAGACCTTGCGTCCGTCTGGCGACCCAAGATCCTGTCCCGATGCTATGACCCATCGGTCAAGCCCGTCGTCCGAAAAGGCGGTGCAACAATCGGAATGGCGATGACAGAGCGTCAGGGCGGGTCGGATGTGCGTAGCAACGAGACACGTGCCGTTCGCACCGAAGACGGTTGGCTACTGACCGGGCATAAGTGGTTCTGTTCTGCACCTATGTCGGATGCCTTCCTGACGCTGGCGTATACCACTGAGGGATTGACTTGTTTTTTGGTTCCGCGCTGGTTCGAGACAAGCCGAAACGCAATCCGAATAGATCGTCTTAAGAACAAGCTCGGGAACAGGGCAAATGCGTCCGCGGAAATCAGATACGAAGGGGCGTTGGCGCACCAACTCGGCGACGAGGGGGAGGGCGTCCGAACGATCATTGAAATGGTGCATCACACGCGCCTCGATACGGCGATCGCCCCGGCTGGCCTGATGCGGGCCGCGCTTGCGGAGGCCCACCATTGGGTTGCAAACCGAAGCGCGTTCGATCGCCTATTGATTGATCAGCCTTTGATGCGGCGGGTGCTGGCCGACTTGATCTTGGACTGGGAAGGAGCGACGGCGTTGGCATTCCGCGTTGCCTATGCGTTTGACGATCCCGAGCAGCGCGCGTTCTCTCGGGTGGCCGTGGCCCTGGCGAAGTTTCTGAACAACAAGATCTGCCCACCCTTCATTGCCGAAGCGATGGAGATTCTGGGCGGGATGGGCTTTGTCGAAGACACGCCCCTTCCGATGCTTTACCGCGAAGCGCCACTCAATGGCATATGGGAGGGGTCGGGCAACGTGATTTGCCTGGACGTTCTTCGGACCCTCGCAAAAAGCGAAGAGGCCGCTACGAAGCTTCGGGAAGAACTGGATGCGGGTCTCGGCGGAGTGAGGGCCTACGATGCGGCGCGGAAGTCGCACGCTGATCGGTGGGACAATGGGGTCTCAGAAGCCGAGGCACGGGCGTTCGCAACCGAAACTGCACAGCTCCTCACGGCGTCTGTCCTTATCCGCAAGGCCCCTTCAGCCGTCGCCGAAAGTTATGCGGCGACGCGGTTACAGGACGCAACGGGACCCTATGGACGTTCCGAACAGATTGACGAAGACGCGTTGATTGCACGCCTCGGCGGCTCTGTCTGATCGGTCTCTATCCGGCGATCGACGCCTCATAGATCGACTGAACAGTGCCGCCAAGCATCGCGTCGAACGCGTCAGCCGACTGGTCAGCCGAAAGCCCCTCGGCCAGCGCACGAGAGAAGCTCGCGATCATGCCGGTGTTCTCGGCCAGCATCGCGTTGGCGTCTTCGCGCGAATACCCGCCGGACAGGGCCACGACCTTCAGGACCTTGGGATGATCCACGAGGGGCTTATACTGGTTCGCCTGTGTGGGAAGCGACAGCTTCAGCATGATCTGCTGGTCGTCCGGGGGGTTGTCGAGCTCTGCGAGGATTGCAGACAGAAGCAGATCCTCCGCCTCCGCCTTGTCCGAAATCGAAATCGTCACCTCAGGTTCGATGATCGGCACAAGACCCTTGGCAAGGATCTGACGCCCAACCTCGAACTGCTGGGCCACAACGCGCGCTACGCCGTCGGCATCCGCCTTGCCGATCACGGACCGCATCTTTGTTCCGAATATCCCTTTTGCCACGGCGCGATCCAGAAGAGCATCCAACTCCGGCATCGGCTTCATCAGCTGCATGCCGCCTTCTTCTGTGTCCAGACCGTTGTCGACCTTCAGAAACGGGACCACGCCCTTGTTTTCCCACAGATACGTGGCCGACGGCTTGCCGCCGATCTCGCCGTCCATGGTTCGTTCAAAGAGGATCGCGCCGATCACACGATCGCCGCCGAAAGAGGGCGATTCGACGATCCGGGCCCGCATGCCGTGCATGAGGTCGAACATCTCTTCTTCTGTGGACCAGGCATCCGCGCCAATCCCGTAGAGGCCCAGCACCTTCGGCGTCGATCCGCCGGACTGATCCAGTGCCGCGATGAAGCCCTGGCCAGCTTCGATCTTTGCTCTCATTTCGGGGTTCGACATGGTTTTCTCCGTTCCGGCAATTGCGGGGTTTCGCGGGTTTTAGGCGAGCGGCGCGCGGGGCGCAATTGCCCCGTTGCGCCTATTGCTCCAGGGCGGCGACGCCGGGCAGGGTCTTGCCCTCCATCCATTCCAGGAAGGCGCCACCGGCGGTTGAAATGTAGCTGAAGTCTTCCGCCGCGCCGGCCTGGTTGAGCGCGGCGACGGTATCCCCACCGCCAGCCACGGACACTAGTCCGCCAGCCTTGGTCAAGCGCGCGGCCTCCTGCGCCGCTGCATTGGTCGCGGCGTCGAAGGGTTCGATCTCAAACGCGCCCAGAGGTCCGTTCCAGACCAGCGTTTTGGCCTGGCCAAAGGCCGCGACAACACGGGCAACGCTCTCTGGTCCGGCGTCGAGGATCATCGCGTCAGGCGGGCAGGCGTCGGCTGCGACCGTTTCGGATGGCGCGCCTGCCTCGAACTCGCGCGCGACAACCACATCCACCGGCAGGATGATGTCGCAGGCCACCTCGCCCGCCCGGGCCAGGATCTCGCGCGCCGTGCCCGTCATGTCATGTTCTGCGAGCGATTTGCCCACGTCGATGCCTTGGGCTGCAAGGAAGGTGTTGGCCATG
>CAWUIX010000275.1:0-4390 GCA_963922395.1 uncultured Rhodobacterales bacterium
AGCGCATCAGGGTTGCCGCCGGTCAAACGCAGGTGCACCGGCTTACCTTGAGCGGGTCCTTGGGCGAGGTTCAGAACTTCAGTGTAGATCACGGTGATCTACTAAACCTCCGATTGCATCCGCTCAAGGACGAGGTCTCCATCCAGATACTCAAAGGTCACCCCGTCCCGGGTCGCCGCGTAGGCTGCCCGGTCTTCCCATGGTATCATCTCGATCTGGACCTGACCGATGGTGTCACGCGGTCCTCCGACCCCGCCGGTGTTGTTGTTCAGGCCCGCAGAGCCGGCAAAGGCAAAGGCGCTGTCGATCCCCTCGGTCGCCAGGATCACATCCTCAACCTGACGCACAATGCCGTCCTTCTCCGTATGTGAGAGGTTGCCCCTGGCCCGGACATAGACAATCGCCTGCTCAGGTTCGCTTTCAACGAAGAACACACCCCCATTGTTGTTTGCGCCATAGATCCCGAAGGTCATGACGACAAAGCCGATGACCGATCCGATTGCCACGATCGGCATGATCGGGTTCCCGGCGATGAACTTGATGAAATAGCCGAAAGTCGTTCTTCGGTAGCCTGCTTTGATTTTCTCTCGAACACGCTCAACGCGGGCTGCGCCCAAAGCGACGGAGGCGGCCATGGCCATCAGGATGAATAGGACAACGCCAATTAGCGATCCCAACCCGGCGGGTGTTGTGCTTGGCAAGATGTAGTGCGGGTTCAAGACCTGCATCGCTGCGATGAACATCGCATAGAGAACAAATGGCACCAGCGCGGCGCGCGCTGCCCAAGGGAGCCGGACCCGTAAGGCATCGGAGGCATGCTCGAACGAGCGGCTCATCCGGCCCGCGACCCCGCCCATGACAGGCAGGTAGATCAGCGCAACGACCAGGGACGCGGACAGGACGAAAATTAGTGTGACCGGAAGCATCCCCATGAATTGACCCGGGATTCCGGGCCAGAAGAGCATGGGTAGAAAGGCACAAAGGGTCGTCGCGGTGGACGAGACAATTGGCCAGAACATCCGTTGGGCTGCTTCGACATAGGCCCGCATCGGACCCGAACCCTCGCGGATTCGCCGGTCAGCGTATTCGACCACGACGATGGCTCCGTCCACCAACATTCCAACCGCCAGGATCAGACCAAACATCACGATGTTCGAGACGCTGACACCCATGAGTGCGAGGAAGGCAAAACACAGCAGGAACGATGTCGGGATCGCAAAGCCAACAAGAAGAGCAGAGCGCGAGCCAAGCGCGGCAAGGACAACGATCATCACGAGCGCAACGGCCGTCATCACCGAGCCTTCGAGCTGCGACACCATGGATGCGACAATCCGGCTTTGATCGTTCGACGTGCCGACGTGGATCGCTTCCTGAAGTTCAACCGGCCAAGTGGCGCGCTCTGCCTCAACTTCATCGCGAACCAGCGCTGCGGTGTCGATGAGGTTGAACCCCTTTCGCTTTACAACCTGCAACGCGACAGTGTTCTCACCATCAAAGCGCGCCGTGCCCTCGCGATCCTCAAATGTCAGGCGGATGTCGGCAAGATCGCTTAGTTTGACCACGCGGTCGCCGTCTACCTTGACCGGTAGATCCATAATGTCTTGCTGGTCATCGAAGGATGACGGGATCTTGACGGCAAATGCCCCTTGCTCCGTTTCAATCTCACCTGCAGCGATCAGCTGATTGTTATTGACCACAACGTTGATCAACTCGCCCGCGGTCACATTGTAAGACTCAAGCCGCAGAGGATCGATCACGACCTCAAGCATCTCGTCCCGGTGACCCGCGAGCGACGCCTCAAGGACCGGTTCCAGCCCTTCCAACCGGTCCTGCAGATCTTTTGCCACTCTGAGGAGCGTTCGCTCTGGCAGTGGGCCAGTAAGATTTACGATAATGATAGGGAATTCTGAGAAGTTGAATTCGCTGATTGAATACCGTTCAAAGCCGTCGGGAAACTCGGCTTCCGCCGCATCCATCCGGTCACGCACGTCGGCCAGGATTTTCGTCTTGTCCCAGCCGAAGTCGAACTCCAAAACGATATTGGCATAGCCTTCAGCCGCCGTGGCCGTCATCGTGTCCAGGCCATCGAGGTCCGAAAGCTCGGTCTCCATCGGCTTGATGATCAACTTCTCAGAGTCTTCCGCCGAGATGCCGGGGAAGGGGACCGACACAACAATCGCGGGCACCTCAATATCGGGCTCACCCTCTTTCGGGAGGCTGACATAGGAATAACCACCAACCGCCAAGGAAAGGGCGATGAATGCCAGGATCATACGGGCGCGGCCGGCAGCCCAGTCGACAACGCCGATCATTTTGTGGGCTCCTGGTAGGTCGGCTCGACGGGAACTCCGTCAGTGACAAACTCCTGGCCAACAACGATGAGAGACACTTCGTCGGCAAGGCCAGAGACCCAAACCCCGTCGGTGGTATCCCGCAGGATCGAAATGGGGGCAAATGCCGCCCGGCTGTCTTCGGCCACCAGCCGAACGCCCAGGCGGCCATTATTGTTAAGTGTCAGGGCGCTTTGAGGAATCAGGTGGGCTGTGGCTCCGTCCGATGCGACGAAGATCTCCGCGGTTTGTCCATCGCGGATGCTTTCATCCACGTTGGCCACCTGGACATCTACCCGGAAGGTCCGTGTATTCTCATCGGCGGATCGGCTGATGAACGTCACATTGCCTTGAACTTCGCGTCCCGATGCGAGCCGTGCTCCGGCAAGCGCTCCAACCTTCACGCGGTCAACTTCGGTCTCTGGGACGAACCCTACGAGTTTGATGGGATTCAGCTCGATCACGGTGGCGCAAAGGGCGCCAGGTTGCATAAACGACCCAATCTCTGCCGTGTCGCTCTCCAAAAGTCCCGCAAAGGGGGCCCGGATCTCCAACCGGTCAAGTTCTTTCCGAGCTGCTGCAATCGCCGCTTCGGCGGATTGAATGCGCGCCCGTGCCGACTGCATTGACGCGCGCGCAGCAGTTAGCCGGGTCTCCGAAGCAAATCCGCCCTCGTTCAGCCGGTTTGCGGCGCGTTCATTGATTTCGGCATCCGCAAACTGCGCCTGAGCTTCTGCAAGCTGCGCGACGGCTTCGCTCAGGGCACTATCGCGTGTTCCGATATCTAGCTCACAAAGCAGATCCCCTGCCGCGACGCGCGCGCCGCGCCGCAATGGGTCAGAAATCACTAGCCCACTGGTTTCTGACCGAACGTCGACTTGGCGGGATGCCTCAGTTCGCCCACGTAAGATAACAGCGCTATCGATGGTTTCAGCGGTCGATCGTCGCGCAACGACATGTACCACTGCGGCCCCATCTTCGGCTTCTGGGCTCACGGCCTCTTCTGCAGTCGCCGCTAGGGGCGCATCCTCGCCTGCGGCAAAGTTTAGAAGCCGGTCCCGCTCGAATACGGCCAGATAGAGGACCCCGATCACTACGAGGGCCGTTAGTATAGAAATTGGTTTCATTTCAATCGTCTCGCCAGGCAGAAGCCTTGTTCGCAGTCCTCAGTACTTTCCCGATCTTCCCAAAGAGGACGGAGCCCTTACCCCACCTGGTTGTCCGCATGGTCAAATCTAAACTGATCAGTTCACTTTAGGCCAATTAAGTACTCTGAGCAAGACTGCAAGCCCTGCGTCGGGCGCAACCCTGCCAAACGTTGCGGACAAGCCTTGTCGTTCCCCCATTGCTCCGGCTATCAGGGCGCCCATGATTGGTGGGTGGAGGCCGTCAGGTGGCGAACGAAGACAGTTTCATCAGCGAGGTGAATGACGAGGTCCGGCGAGAGAAGCTGTTCGGCTATATTCGTCGCTATGGTTGGATCGCAGTCCTTGCCGTGATTGTACTGGTCGGAGGCGCGACCTGGAACGAATTGCGAAAGGCCTCTGCTCGCGCAGACGCCGAAGAGCGAGGAGATGCGGTCCTTTCTGCCCTGGATGCGAACTCCGCCACTGCACGCGCTAGCGCTCTTTCAAACATCGACGGTGAAGGGGACACTGCAGCTGTGCTAGCGATGCTCGCGGCGGCGCAATCGGAAGAGGGAGACAGCCCGGCAGCTGCCCTCGATCGACTGGACGCGCTTGCAGGTGATCCGGAATTGTCGCCGCTTTATCGTGATCTTGCTGCTCTGAAAGCCATTCTTCTGCGCGGCCCCGACCTCGACCCAGCCACTCAGCTGGAACGGCTCGCGCCTCTTACCGCACCGGGCGCGCCCTACCGGCCACTGGCGCTAGAAGCCTCAGCTTTGGCGCACGTCTCCGCGGGTGACACCGAAGCCGCACTTTCGATCCTGACCGACCTCGTCTCGGACAGCGAGGCTAGCCAAGACTTGCGTCGCCGGGCCACACAGTTGATTATGGCGCTGGGCGGGTCGCTCGACGCTGGATATGGGCGGTTGCCCG
>CAWUIX010000276.1:0-4382 GCA_963922395.1 uncultured Rhodobacterales bacterium
TTCAACTCTCTGATCAACGCTCAATGGCTCGACACGGCAGGCGTCTTCGGGATCCCCCTGGGCGTGTCGACGGCCTTCGTCTTCCTCTTTGTTCTCTTCGGCTCGCTTCTCGATAAGGCGGGCGCAGGCAACTACTTCATCAAGCTTGCTTTCGCGGGCCTTGGTCACCTGCGCGGCGGCCCGGCCAAGGCGGCTGTTGTTGGCTCCGCCATGACCGGCCTCATCTCAGGCTCATCCATCGCGAACGTGGTAACCACCGGGACATTCACGATCCCGCTGATGAAGCGCGTCGGCTTCACGTCCGAACAGGCCGGATCGGTCGAAGTGGCGTCCTCGGTCAACGGCCAGATTATGCCACCCGTTATGGGGGCGGCCGCCTTCCTGATGGTTGAATTCATTGGGATCTCATACGTCGAGGTGATCAAGCACGCCTTCATTCCGGCTGTGATCTCCTACATCGCGCTCGTCTATATCGTGCATCTCGAAGCCCTGAAGAAAGACATGCCCGCCCTCGGCGAAGCAAAGTCCTTCCTCGGGATGATCGTTAAAACCTTCATCGGCTTCGCAGTCTTCGGTGTCGGCTTCACCGCGCTCATCTACATCGTCGGGGCAATCGAGTCCGCAGTGCCCAGCCTCATGACACCGATCATGATGGCGGTCCTCGGGATCGTATACCTGTGGCTGGTCGCCGTGGCTGCCCGCCGCCCGGACCTGGAGCCCGACGACCCCAACGACCCGGAAATCAAGCTTCCGACCGTGGGCGAAGTTTATGCAACGGGCCTTCACTTTGTTCTGCCGATCTTCGTCCTGATCTGGTTCCTGATGGTCGAACAGCAAAGCCCCGCGAAATCGGCATTCTACGCCACCGCGCTGATGCTCTTCATCATCGTGACGCAGAAACCCCTGAAGGCGATCTTCCGGGGTCAGGCCGGTCAGCTTGGAAACCAGATGGCAGAAGGCTTCAACGATCTGATCGAAGGTCTGATCGCCGGTGCGCGTAACATGATCGGGATCGGTGTCGCGACCGCGGCCGCCGGGATCATCGTCGCAACGGTGACGAAGACCCCAATCGGGACAGAACTCGCTGGGCTGGTGGAACAGCTTTCCGGCGGCATCCTGATCCTGATGCTCGTCTTTGTTGGGATCTTTTCATTGATCCTCGGCATGGGCCTACCCACCACGGCCAACTACATCGTTGTGTCGTCTCTGATGGCCTCCGTCGTCGTCTCGCTCGGCGCGCAGGAAGGGCTGATTGTCCCCCTGATCGCCGCTCACCTCTTTGTCTTCTACTTCGGGATCATGGCGGATGTGACGCCGCCTGTGGGGCTTGCGAGTTTCGCGGCCGCCGCTGTGTCCGGCGGTGACCCGATCAAGACCGGGTTCACGGCGTTCTTCTACAGCCTCCGGACCGTCGCCCTGCCCTTCCTCTTCATCTACAACCCGACCCTGATCCTTTATGGGGTCGATCTGGGGACAACGGCAGGCATATTACAGGCGGTGTTCATCTTCATCGTGGCCACCATCGCGATGCTGCTCTTCGCAGCCGCAACCCAGGGCTACTTCCTGGCGAAATCCCGTTTCTACGAAACAGCGGCGCTCTTGCTCGTGGCCTTCACCCTCTTCGTGCCGAACTTCTGGCTCGATCAGGTGCAAAGCCCGTTTGCCAATATCCCACCAGCCCAGTTTGAAGAGGCGGTCGCCAATGCACCCGAAGGCTCTCAGCTTCGATTGGAGATCGCAGGACCTGATTTCAACACAGGCGAAACGGCCACCACAACGCTCGTGATGGACATCGAAGGCGCGGGATCCGCGCAGGAACGCATCGATGCCTCCGGCCTTCTGATGTTTGTCGAAGGGGATGTGGTCCGATTGGACGAACCGATGTTCGGAACACCGTCGGCTGAGGCACTGGTTGATTTCGACTTCTATGCCGATACACCGGTGCAACTCGCTTCGATCCTGGCACCGCAGGACCGGATGTCGAAGTACGTCTTCTACATCCCGGCGCTGGCGCTCCTCGCAGTTGTTGTCCTGCTACAGCGGCGCAGACAGACGAAACCGGCGTTCTAAAATCGGGACGCATAGCCGATGCCTCGTCCTGAATTGCACCTCTATTCGTCAGAGGTGGGTCGAGGTGTCCCTGCCTTCGGCTTTGTACATTCTAGTCTGCTTCGCCATGACGAGACAGGTAGACAATAGTGTTCGATTTCATGCGAGAGTTGGCCCAACTGCACTTCCAAAGATGAACAATCTTTCTTCGTTTCATCAATGCAAAGCTGCCATTGGCTCAACCGCAGCGAACTTGCGCCTGGCTCGCAAAGCAAAGCTTAATATCGAGCGCCGTGAAGATCCGTTCTGAACACAGAGTCGATGCTCCGGGGCGTCGGTCGCCCGCCGAGCCGTAACGCACGCTGTCGGCCCGAATTTGCCGAATGCAGCACGTTGCGACGACAGCGGCAGATCTTAGAGAATTGACACCTCTTGATACGGTCTGTGCGGGCTAGAATGAACTTTGCACCCCAGCAATGTTGCCGCGCTGAGTCCGGCAAAGCCCAACTTTCGTTGCAGTTCGTCGAACCGTCACCGACAAAGGTCGGCATGGCGGAAAGACCAGACGGCCGTCGCATCCAGCAGATTTAGGGCGTCCCTCTGCGTAATCGAGAAAACCGACTTGCCGTCAGGTCGTTGTCCTGTTGATCTGCCGCTACCACGAGTTGAAAGACCGCGCACGAAGGAGCCGGAGATCGAGATGAACGACCCTGGCACAAAGCTAAGCGAAAAGTTGGACCGTATTCGCGCGGGCCAATACCGACCACAGGATTTCATTATCGCGGATGCCAAAGACGGCGATATGGGTGGTGGCGTTTCAGCTTCGGGCATCGATCCGGAAACGGGCTTGGCGCGTCCAATCTCGGTCTATCGTGACGCCATGAAGATAATGGTTGCCTCTGGCCTCGTCGACATCATGCTGATGTCACTGTCTTCTGCCGAGTCGCTGAGTGCAGATGACACTTTTTCCAACAGCGACGTGACCCCGGCGGTGCGATTGAACGATGGGACCGACATCTGGGGGCATCGCGGTGCGGCGTATCGCAAAAGCGAGGCGCGGCCATTTCGTACCGCACGTCTCGACCGTGCCCGGAGCCTTTGCGACCTCGGACTCTACGCGGTGACGTTCTACAATGATGTGGATCGCGACGTGGCCGCCTTGAACGCCTACGGCCAGTTTCGTGACGAAGCCAGCGACGCCGGGATGCAGCATTTTCTGGAAGTGTTCAATCCGGCCTTTCCGGTCGATACCGCTGGCGAGGACATAGGCTTATACATCAATGATGCGATCGCGCGCTGTCTTGCGGGCGTTGCCACCGCAGATCGGCCTTTGTTTCTGAAGATCCAGTATAATGGTGCGCGCGCAATGTCAGAGCTCGCCGCCTTCGACCCTGAAAACCTGGTCGTTGGCATACTCGGCGGCGGTGCGGGAACGACGCGGGACACTTTTGAATTGTTAAGCCAGGCTGAAAGGTTTGGCGCGCGCGTCGCGCTGTTTGGGCGCAAAATCTACCTTGCGGAGGATTCTGTGAAAGTCGTCCGAACGATGCGGCGTGTCGTCGAGGGTGATCTGACGTGTGTGGATGCGGTCAAAGCCTATCACGATCATCTCGAAAAGGAGGGTATCCGGCCAATCCGATCTCTTGAAGATGATCTCGAGGTCACCGATCCGATACTGAAACCGGAAGCAGAATGACACTAGGTTCGCCAAGCAGAAGCGGAATTGTGACCGGTGGCACATGGTGTGCTGATCATAACAAGCTTGTTTCCCACTGGCCGGGCCAAGAAGAAGTCGTGGAAATCCTGGAAAACGAGGTGCGCGGTGGCGGGTCGGCCTGTAATCTCGCAGTCGATCTAAAACGTCTCGACCCTGACATTTCGGTCTCGACGATCGGTTTGGTTGGCGATGACGAGGACGGGCGCATCCTTATGGCGGAGGCGGATGCAGCTCAGATCGATCGATCCCGTCTCTTGGTGGCCGAAACAGGTTCAACCGCTCACACCGACGCTTTCACGGCAGCAGACAATGGACAACGTACGCACCTGTATTTGCCAGGCGTTGCGGCCCAATTATGCCCTGATCACTTTGACTTTTCGGATGTTGGGGCCCGCATCTTGCATCTGGGATTGCCGGGTGTTCATCCGGTCCTTGATCGGGTTTCAGGCGATGAGGAGAACGGCTGGGTGACGGTGTTGAAGAAGGCGCGCACTGCCGGCCTCGCCACGAACTTGGAGCTTTGTTCGATTTCGGCCGAACGGATCGCGCACCTTGTGCGACCCTGCCTCGACCATCTCGACTTATTGATTGTGAATGATTTTGAGATCGCCGCTAT
>CAWUIX010000277.1:0-4379 GCA_963922395.1 uncultured Rhodobacterales bacterium
GGTCGGGCGATTAGCTCAGTTGGTAGAGCGCCTCGTTTACACCGAGGATGTCGGGAGTTCGAGTCTCTCATCGCCCACCAGACCCTTCCCTCAAAATGGTGAGTGGCCGTGTTCCTGGCGGTAGCTTCGCGGCGTCCGGCCGTAATGGCCGCGGAAGGTGCGGTAGAAGTGGCTGAGGTTTTCGATGCCGCAGGCGAGCGCGATGTCGGCGATGGGCGCGTTTGACGAGGCGAGCATCAGGGCGGCCTGCTCCATCCGGATCCGGTTGATATAGGCGGTGGGCGTCAGGCCGAGATGCATCTTCATTGCGCGGCAGACATGTTCGTGCCCGCGCCGGGCCTCGGCCACCAGGGCGGAGGCGCCAATGCGAAAGACCTCTGGCTCTTTGGCGCGGGTGCAGGCGTGGATGAGCCAGTCGGGAAGTTTGTCGCCGCTTTTCTCGGGTAGATCGACCACGCGAACGAGGAGTGTCATCAGGAACTCTTCGATCAGCTCCAGGCGCCGGTGGATCGTCTGAAGCTCGAGCATTGTGTTGATGGCGCGTTCGATGCGCGGACCAGCGAGTGTTGTGGTTGCGGGCAGCAGGCCGGGGGACCAGAAGAACCGGCCTTCGAACGCGTCGGCATAGCGGTGGGCGAGGTGATCCGCCGTCTCAATCCGGAACATGATGTTGATGATCTGGCAGGTGCCTTCGGCGGCGGCGATGGCATGTACATCGCTTGGCCGCATGAAGACGATCGACCCGGTCTTGAGCCGCTGTTCGATCCCGTTGACCGAGTGCCAGGCCTGGCCCCGCTCTACCAGGAACACCTCGAAAAAGTCGTGAAAATGGGGGCTGACGGGACGTTGTTCGGTGAGTTCCTTGCGCGCGAAATGAAACCACTCGTGGTCACCGATATAGCTGGCGATGGTGAAAAGCTGGCCTTTCATCGTTTGACCATTCGGTTCGCGCGTTGCTTCTGTTGTAAGCAAAAAGTCAAAAAAACACAAAAAATAGTCAAGCCCCGGCGTCCACAGATCGCGGGATTCATGGCGTAATCGGGCAAATGGGACGGGGACACATGCTCGACGACACTCTTGATCTGCGGTTTCGGCCCACGGTGAACGCCTCTCCCCGGCGGCTGACCGTGGACCAGATCGAGCAGTACAACCGGCAGGGGTTTGTCCAGCCGTTCGAGATCTTCGACGGAGACGAGATTGCTGGCCTGCGCTCCTATGTCGATCAGCTGATGGCGGATATGGGTGAGGCCGGCGGGTACGGCATCAACTGTTACCAGGCGCGGCTTTCAGGGCTTTGGGATATCGCGACGGACCCCCGCATCCTGGATCTGGTTGAGGATCTTATGGGCCCGAACATTGTCTGTTGGGCCACGGCGATCCTGTCGAAGAAGCCTCACGATCCCAAGCGCGTGCCCTGGCATCAGGATGCAAGCTTTTGGTCGCTGTCACCCGCGCGCACGGTCACGGTCTGGCTGGCCATCGATGACGCGGACGCCGCGAACTCGGCCATGCGCTTTCTGCCGGGCACCCATGACAAGGGGGCTTTGCCGACGAGCGAGCGGGACGAGACATCAGTTTTTCATAAAGGCACGGCCAATGCTGATGCCTTAGGTGAGCCGTTCACCAACGCCCTGAAGGCAGGGCAGGTTTCACTGCATGCGGACATGCTGGTCCATGGATCGCTGCCGAATACATCCGACCGACGCCGGTGTGGCCTGACCCTGCGGTATTGCCCGCCGGAGGTGCGGATCACCAATGCGGACTGGGCGACCGGGGTTGAGGCCATTCTGTGCCGTGGGGCCGATCCCACCGGTCACTGGGTCCATCACCCGCGCCCCGAGAACAACGATATCACCAAGACCAACAGCCCCCATGTCGTGGGCAATAACTGACGAGGATCGATGAAGATCAAATGGTATGGGCATGCGGCCTTCCGTCTCCTCCCTGAGGATGGGCCGACAGTCATAACCGACCCCTACACGCCGGAAGGGGTCGGTTATGCACCTATTGCCGACAGTGCTGATCTTGTCGTGACCTCATCCGATGATGACGACGCCCATTGCCGGGCGGATCTGATCCCAGGCGATCCAGCGGTTTTGAATGCTCTGACCGTTGCGCAGAACGGTGGCCAGGCAGAGATCGCGGGGCTTTCCGTGACGGCGATCGAGGCTGCCGAATGGGATCATCACCCCGAGCATGAGGTGCCCGGTCAGAATGGCATGTACCGCTTCACGCTGAACGGGATCAAATGCGCACATATGGGGGATGTCGGGAACCCCCTGACGGATGCGCAGATCGCGTTCTTTGAGGATGTCGACGTTCTGTTCGCGCTGGCGGGGGGCTACCTTACCATCGAATTGCCCGACCTCATGGAGATGATCCATCGGTCACGACCGAAATATGTGATCCCCATGCATTTCAGGACGCTCACCTACCGGCCCCGCAACACTATGTGGATCGGATCGTTCCTGAGCCATTTCAAAGAGGAGCACATCGATTTTGCCTTTGGATCCGAAGTCGAGATCTCAAAAGCGGATATCCCCGATCACACGCGTGTCCTGGTGATGGACTACGCGCGGGGGCATTAAGACGGGCGGTTTCGCCCGGCAATAAGAACAGGGCCGCCGGCGTGGCCCGTTATCAGGGAGGAAGTCTATGAACTTCAGAACAACAACGGCGATGCTGAGCGCGATCGTCCTTGCGGCGGCGTCCGGTGCGGCGCTTGCGCAAGACGTGGCGCGCGGCGACACGGTGATTTTTGACCTCGACCGCACGATCAAGGATCCCGAGAATTTCAACTGGTTCACCCCGGGCACAAAGCGGATGCACGGCGCGCATCAAACGATGTGGGAGCCGCTTTTCATTCTGAACTACGGGTCAGGTGAGATCGATCCCTGGCTTGCGACCGGGTTTGAGCAGAACGACGACTCATCGGAGTTCACGATCACTCTGCGCGATGGGGTGGAGTGGTCCGATGGCGAGGCGTTCAATGCCGATGACGTGGTGTTCACGGTGGGCATGGCGCTGGAGAATGAAGAGATCTCGTCCCGTGAGGCGGCAACGATCCGCGCCCAGGTGGCCAGCGTTGAGAAGGTCGATGACCTGACGGTCAAGTTCACGCTCAACAACCCAAACCCACGTTTCATTGTCGAAAACTTCGGGGTCCGGATTTTTGGATCGTTCCTGATCATGCCAGAGCACGTCTGGAACGGGCAGGACCCGGCGACGTTCGCGTTCAATCCGCCGATTGGCACAGGGCCCTATACGTTCACGTCAGCGGCGACCAACCGTGCGATCTGGGACCGGAATGACGATTGGTGGGGTGCAAAGTCTGGCTTCATGGACCTGCCCGTCCCACAGCGCGTGGTCTTTATCGAATCCGGTGGCGAAGAGAGCCGGGCGCAGCTTCTCGCCGCGAATGAGCTGGATGCGGCGCAGAACGTGTCGGTCGGCACGTTTGAGGCCGTGCGGTTTCAGAATGACAACGTGATCGCCTGGTATGACGATTACCCCTATGCGGCTGCCGACCCCTGTGCACGGCAGTTGGAGATCAACACCTCCATTGCGCCCTGGGACGATCCCAACATGCGCAAGGCCGTGGCCAGCATCATTGACCGCAACCAGATCGTGAATGTCGCGGTCGAAGGCGCGACTGTGCCTTCGGAGACGATGTTCGCGCAGTATGGCTCGATGGTGTCGTTTATCGATGCGGTGAAGGCTGCGGGCTATGGCCTGTCGCCATCGGGGGATGCCGATGCCGGTAAGGCGCTGATTGAGGCCGCGGGTTATACGATGGGGTCGGACGGCATCTATGAGAAAGATGGCGAGGATCTTTCGGTCGATATCCACGTGAACTCGGCCTCGCTCGAATACACACGCACCATCGATGTGATCGTGGAGCAGTTGAACCGGGCCGGTGTCGCCGCGAAGTCGGTACCGGTTGAGAACGGTGTCTTCTGGGGCGAGGTTCTGCCGTTCGGTGCCTATGAGATGAGCTATTCCTGGCTGTCTTGCGGATCGGTGAACGAGCCCTGGGCGTCTATGGGGCGCTATACGGTGAAGGATGTTGTGCCGGTGGGCGAGCGGTCGCCTGGATTTAACAACACCGCGCGCTGGGACGGTCCGGCGGCAGAGGCTTATTCGGCGATCATGGATGACATCGCCGATCGTGCACTTGGCGATCCGGAAGTCCCTGGTCTGGTGGCAGACGCCTATCGGTATCTCGATGCTGAGATGCCGTTCATTCCGCTCGTGCAGTCCGCCAAACTGATCCCGTTCAACACGACGTACTGGACCGGCTGGCCGACGAACGAGAACTACTACAACCACCCGTTCTTCTGGTGGAACCACACGCACCAGATCATCCACAACCTGGAAAA
>CAWUIX010000278.1:0-4378 GCA_963922395.1 uncultured Rhodobacterales bacterium
CGATAAGAGAGAAGCCAAAGGCGAGGATCGCAAGGAGGATGGTCCAGCTTTTCAGAGCTTCCCGCTTCTCGACGACAATCGCGGAATGCAAAAGGGCCGCCGAAATGAGCCACGGCATGAAAGACGCGTTCTCCACCGGATCCCAGAACCAGAACCCTCCCCAACCCAACTCGTAGTATGCCCACCAGGACCCCAGTGCGATCCCAATGGTCAGGCAGAGCCACGCGAGAAGTGTCCAGGGGCGGACCCAGCGGCCCCAGGCGGCGTCGACTTTGCCTTCGATCAGGGCCGCCACAGCGAAAGAGAATGAGATCGAAAGCCCGACATAGCCGAGGTACAGAAACGGTGGATGGAAAGCGAGTCCGGGATCTTGCAAGAGCGGATTCAAATCCTGCCCGTCGAACGGCGGAATCTCGAGCCTTATGAACGGGTTGGATGTGAAGATCAGGAAGGCGAGGAAGGCAACGCCGACCGCTCCCTGGACCGCAATCACGCGCGCGCGAAGTTTCGGCGGCAGGTTCCCACCAAACCACGCAGCCATCGCCCCGAAAAGCGCGAGGATCGCGCACCAGAGGAGCATGGATCCCTCGTGGTTCCCCCAGACGCCCGTCACCTTGTAGAGCATCGGCTTCAGCGTGTGGGAGTTCAACGTCACCAGACGAAGTGAAAAATCCGAAGTGACAAAGGCGTAGGTCAGCGCGCCAAACGCGTAGGCCAGAAGCAGGAATTGCGCGGTCGCCGCCGGTTCGGCCACAGCCATCCATCCGCGCCAGCCGCGATGCGCGCCCCAAAGGGGCACCGACATCTGGACGATGGCGATCAGAAAGGCGAGCAGAAGCGCGAAATGGCCAAGTTCAACGATCATGCGCTGAACTTAGCCTGCCCCCCCGACCCCGCCAAGCGGGTGCGCGCCTCGGTCGCGCGTCTGTGAGGGGTCCGTCAGACCACGGCGACCATCGCAACGGTCAGGAGGAAGACGACGGGGACGAGAAGCAGGACTGCCCGCCGGCCCAGAGACCGACCCACCACCTGAAAATGCAGGACCGCCCCCACGAAATAGGCCGCGACGAAGGCAAAGAGCGCCGGGTTCTCGATCATCACTTCGGGTCGATCCAAAAGGCGGTAGGTCCACCACCAGCCAAGCACCCCGGCTGTTCCAATCCAGCTGAACCCCATGCCAAGCGCCAGTGGGGTGGCCCGTTCGCGCCAAAGCCAGAAGAATGTCCCGGAAATCGACATCGCCATCGCTGCAACCAGCGCATAGGCGATCGCGATCGCCCGATCATAGCCGAAGGTGACCGAGATGGTCATGAAGGCGGTCACCGTGACCGCCAGAAGCAATAGCGCATGTCTCATCGTCTCAAGACCTCTCTGACAGCGGCATCAAGGCGGCTCGCTGCCTGTTCATGGCGATCAACGGCCTCTCCGAACCGGCGACCAATGATCCAGCGCCGGGCCGCGCGGAAAAATCGGGACAAACGCGTCATCGACCCCTCACTTTCCCGGAAGGCGTTCGCGAATAATGGTGGAGAGCTCGATCAGGATCGTCGTGGAGCGATCCACGATCTCGCGGGTCGCGCGATCCTTCTCAAGATCCCGGTAGAGCAGATAGAAGACCAGGAGGACCCAGGGGCCGTCATCCGCCAACGCTTTGTAGAGCAGGTCACTCATGGCTGGCGCCCGATCCACTCCTCACGCGCGGCGTTTGTCTCCCGCGCCGGAGCTTTTGGTGTTCTTGCGCCATACAGAAGTTTCGCTTGGGTCAGCGTCGCTGCCACAGAGCGCTGAAATTCCTGGGTTTTCTGCTGATGCCGCGCGCCAAAGTAGAAGGACACAACGGCACCGAGCAGCCACCATAGTGGCTCCGGGATCAACGCCACGCCCTGCATGCGCGTGGCGAACCACTCCGGACGCGCCATCGCAGAGACGAACAAGGCCAACGTGCCAAGCGCCAGCGCCGGTCTGGGCACCCGGTTCAATCCGTCCATGAAGCGATCAAACCCGCCCTTTCGGGGCAATAGGAACTCGGACGCAAATTGATCGAGGGCAGCCTGCCGGCCATCCGACGCGCGCTGCGACCCGGCCTCGGCGTTTTCGCGAAAGACTTCGGCAAGGTCCCGCAAACTGTTACCGCCCCCGAAGACGGCGGAGAGAAGGCGCTCGATCAGGCCCATCTCGCCGTCCTCGCCTTATGCTGATCGTGGGTGAGGTGGAAACGCCGGGAAATGAATGCCTCGGCACGGGCAATCCAGCCGCCCTTTCCGCCATCTCTGCGCCGCGCATACTTCCGCGAGGCGGGGCGCCTGTCCGCCAGCCGGTAATAGTAGTTCCGCCGCGCAATCCCATAGGCGTCGGCAATATGCTCTGGCGCTGCGTCTGCCGCCCGGTGCGCCGCCGCGAGCGTCTGTGGACCGAGGAGACCATCCACGCGCACCGGCTCCCCCATATCGACCAGGAGGCGCTGAAGGATGCGGATCGCATGCGACCCCGCATTCACGTGCATGTCGAAGACGGACGCCTGCAACGCATCCGGCAATCGCCCCAGTCCCGGGCGTTCAAAATACTCCCGAACCACAATCTCCCGCGCCTGATCCCGGGTCAGCCTGCGCACGTCCTTCGCATCCACATCGCCATCGGCATCGAGGTCGATCCCCAGGCGCCGCATTGTATGGATCGTGATCCCGAACTTCGTCGCCCCGCCCGGATCGGCAGGGTCATTCACATAGCCGCCCTCGCGCGCAATGATCTCGTCGGCAATGTCTGAGATGCTGGGCACCTGCCCACCCTCCGAAAACCCTAGAAACGCGACAGGTTTTCGGAGCAGAACCTTAAATCAAGGGAAACTAGCCGTTCGGATCCTGGTACACGCCCTGCTCTTTCAGGGCGTCGATGACCTCGGCGGGCATATAGGTTTCATCGTGGCGCGCGAGGATCTCACTCGCCTCAAAAACACCGTCGACCAGGCGACCCGTGCCGACCATCCCTTCGCCCTCGCCAAAAAGATCGGGCAGGATGCCGGTGTAGCGGACCTCAACGGACGCACCGCCGTCCGTTACACTAAAGGTGATGGTCTCACCCTGACCCCGGATCAGAGTGCCTTCTTCGACAAGCCCACCTATACGGAAAGTCTCATTTGGCGCGGGAGGCGCTTCGGCAACCTCGGATGGGGATCGGAAGAACTGAAACGCGTCCTGCGAAGCATAGATAATCGCCCCCAGTCCCGCAAATAGCGCGACCATCGCGATGACGATTACCTGAATGCGTCGCTGTTTTTTCAATGATCTCATGGGAATACCGGAGCGTTCATAAGCCCCGCCGTCTCTTCCTCACCAAGCATCAGGTTCGCGTTCTGGATGGCCTGCCCGGACGAGCCCTTGGTCAGGTTGTCCAACGTCGCAATGACCGTCGCCCGCCCCGGGCGCCGGTCGCCCACCACGCCGATATGGCAGAAATTCGAACCGCGAACGTCCTTCATGGACGGTACTTTGCCGTATGGGAGCACGTGAATAAAGGTTTCTTCGGCGTAAGCCTCGGCGAGGGTCGCGTGGATCTGGTCCGGATCAAACTTCACATAGGCCGTCACGACGATCCCCCGCGACGCCGGGATCAGATGTGGGGTCAACTGGATCTCCACGGGCCGACCAGCGATTGCACTGAATTCCTGGTCAAACTCGCCCAGATGTCGATGCGTGCCGCCCGCAGAATAGATCATCACGTTCTCATAAAGCTCTGAGAACATGAGATGTTCCTTGGTCGTCCGACCTGCCCCACTGGTCGCCGCCTTCAAATCAATTGCAATGTCGTCAAGGTCGATCACACCGGCCGAAATCAGCGGACGCAGCGCAAACTGGCCCGTCGCCGCGTTGCACCCCGTGCAGGCGACTAGCCGCGCCGTCTCAATCTCGTCGCGGTAGAACTCCGTCAGACCATAGACCGCTTCGCCTTGCATCTCAGGCGCCGCATGAGGTTTGCCGTACCATTTCTCATAGGCCTTCGGGTCCCGCAGCCGGAAGTCGGCGGACAGGTCAACGATCTTCAGATCCATCGGAAGCGCAGAGATGACCTCCTGGCTCGTCGCATGCGGCAAGGCGCAAAACGCCAGATCAACCCGGCGAAAGTCGATCTGCTCGATCCGCTTCAGGACCGGAAGCTGAAGGTGCCGCAGATGCGGATAGACATCCGTCATCTCCATGCCGGCCTTTCTGTCGGCCGCCAAGGCCGCGATTTCCATCCGCGGATGGGTGGCGATCAGGCGCACCAACTCTGCCCCTGTGTATCCGCTTGCGCCGAGAACTGCGATTTTGTGGGTCATGACCCCCCGCCTTTAGATTACCTGCGATGTAAGAAAGTTCAGCGGCCCGCGCAATCTACGCGGACT
>CAWUIX010000279.1:0-4373 GCA_963922395.1 uncultured Rhodobacterales bacterium
ACCCTGGGGCGTACGATCTATGAGGCGATCAATGCTGGCGCTTTGATCCAGAACCTCTGGTGGTGGTGGGGTATTCCGACGCTCCTTCTGGCGCTCATGTTCATCGGGCTACTCCTTGTCAATCTTGGCCTCGACGAAGTGTCGAACCCACGGCTGAGGAAACTGTCATGACCGACAAGCCAATCCTGACGCTGAAGGACATTTCAATCGAGTTTCCAACGCCAGGGGGCATCGTGAAGGCGGTGAAGAACCTGTCTTTGACGGTCAATCCCGGGATCAAGGTGGGGTTCATCGGCGAGTCCGGCTCGGGCAAGACGACGACGGCGCTGTCGATCATGCAGATGCTGGCGGCGCCGGGTCGCGTGGCGTCTGGCGAGATCCTGCTGGGGCAGGACGAGACACGGATCCTTGACCTAACGGAAGAGGAGATGAGGAAAGCCCGTCTCAGTCGGGTCAGCTATATCCCGCAGGGCGCAATGAACTCACTGAACCCTGTGATGCGGGTCCAGAACCAGATGTGGGACGCTGTTGTCGCCCATGAAGGGAAGACTGAGCTGGATGAGTTGCAGCGGCGGTCGGATGCGGCGCTGGAAAGTGTGGGGTTGCCCGCGCGTGTTGGCAGCCTCTATCCCCATGAGCTGTCGGGCGGGATGAAGCAGCGGGTTTGTATCGCGCTTGGGGTGATCCTGACGCCGGAACTGATCATCGCGGATGAGCCGACCTCGGCGCTGGACGTGGTGACCCAGCGGCAGGTCATGCAGACGCTTACCGAAGTGCAGGAAAAGATCGGCTGTGGTCTGATCCTGATCGGGCATGACATGGGGCTGATGGCGCAGTCGGTTGATCAGCTTGCCGTGCTGAAGGACGGTGAGCTGGTGGAACATGGCTCGACCCGCCAGATCATTGAAAACCCCCGGCACCCTTACACACAGGATCTGATTTCCTCGGTCCCCTTGGTCGGTGGGGAGAGCTTTTTGTCGCCTGCACTGTCTGCCCCGGCCTCGCAGAAAGAGGGCCCGGACCCATTGCTGGAGTTCCGGGAGGTTTCGAAGGTTTACGGGGATGTGACCGCGCTCCACCCGATGAGCTTTGCGCTCGAAGGGGACACCCCGCAAATCATCTCAATCGTCGGCCAGTCGGGATCTGGCAAGTCGACGATGGGATCCTTGATGCTTGGCTTTAATGCCCCTTCCACGGGTCAGGTGCTCTATGAGGGAAAGGACATCGCGCGTCTGTCGTCGTCGCAGTCGCTGGACTTTCGCAAGAACGTTCAGGCGGTTTTCCAGGACCCTTACGCCTGCTTCAATCCGTTTTACCGGGTGGACCATGCGCTGTCCTTCCCGTTCAAGCGCTTCGGCCTTTCAAAGTCAGACGCGCACACCCAACAGGCCATGGAAGAGGCGTGTGATGCTGTGGGCCTTGATCCCGGGCTTATCCTGCGCCGTTACCCTCACCAGCTCTCCGGCGGGCAGCGCCAGAGGTTGATCGTGGCGCGGGCGCTGATGCTGTCGCCCAAGCTTTTGATTGCGGACGAACCTGTATCGATGGTCGACGCATCGCTTCGAGCCACGATCCTGAAGAACATCTACGATCTGAAGGACAAGCACGGGATCTCGATCCTGTATATCACCCACGATCTGGCGACGGCCTATCACGTCTCGGATTATGTGATTGTGCTCTACCATGGCCGGATCGCCGAGGCGGGCCCGCCGAAGGAGGTGATTGGGGATCCGAAGCACCCCTATACTCAGCTTTTGATCGACTCGATCCCCTGGCCGGACATGAACCGGGCCTGGGGCACGGCGACGGGTGACGCGGCCGAGCACGTTCTTCAGCAGAGCGATGGCGCGGCGACTGTGTTCCGGGGTGAGATCGAAGGGTTCGGCCTTAAGACCGGAGCGGCATGAGCCACGCGCGCCGGTTCACAGCCGAGAAGATCGGCAAAAGGATCGCGCTGGTCCAGCGGATGGTGCACCGCCAGACGTTGGAGATTTCGCCGTTTCGTTTTTTGCCGTTGCCGGATGCGACAACTGAACCGCCGCTGTCCACCTGTGCCGCGGACTGGACCGAGATCGAATGGAACAGTTATTGGGCCGGTCAGAACCAGAACTACCTCTTGCGGTCCGAGTTCACGGTCCCGGCTGGATGGGCGAAGGGGCCCGTGGCGCTTTATCTGCCGATGGGCGAGGCGGGGGACATCTTCACCCATCCTGAAAGCCTCGTTTACATCGACGGGACGCCTTATGCGTCTGCCGATCGCTATCACCACACGATCTACCTGGACCCGGCGATCGCTGATGGGCTGACCCACCGGATCGATCTGCATGGTTGGTCCGGGCTGACGGGGTGGCCGCCCGATCCCACAGATCGGTCGCAGCTTTTCATGAAGCCCTGCCATGTGGTTGAGATCGATGTGCCGACGCGCGATTTCCTGGATCGGGCGGAGGTGGCGCTCGATGTTGCCAACCGATTGGAGAAGCACCGCCCGGAAAAGGTGCGCATTCTCAATGCGCTGGATGCGGCGTTTCTGGAACTGGACACGCGCGACCCCTTGGGCGACGCCTTCTGGCGCAGTGTTGGCCGCGCGCGGGAGGTTCTAGAAGACGGGCTGAGCTCTGCCGGGACATCCACCGATGTCACGCTACACGCCATCGGGCACGCCCATATGGACATCGCCTATCTCTGGCCGGTCAGCCAGATCCGGCGCAAGAACGCACGGACCTACTCGAATGTCCTGCGCCTGATGGAGCGGTTCCCCGACTACAAGTTTTCGCACTCCCAGCCGCAGCTCTACGACTACACGCGCGAGGATTACCCGGAGCTCTTTGAGGCGATCAAAGAGCGTGTTGAGGAAGGGCGCTGGGAGCTCATTGGCGGGATGTGGGTCGAGGCCGACACCAACATGCCGGGCGCGGAGTCATTGGTCCGGCAGATCCTTTTGGGCCGCCGTTTCTTTCGCGAGCATTTCGGGGAGAAGGAGACCCCAGTTCTGTGGTTGCCCGATGTATTTGGTCTGACCTGGAGCTTGCCGCAGTTGATGAAGAAAGCGGGGCTTACGTGGTTCATGACGAACAAGCCCAGCTGGAATCAGTACAACCAGATGCCCGCCTCCACCACCTGGTGGGAAGGGATCGATGGATCGCGCGTTCTGGCGCACTTCCTGACGACACCGCGCGACGTTCAGCACCTGCCGTTTCCCACGAACTACAAGTCTGACCTGTCGGCAGATGAGGTGATCGGGACCTGGGAGGGGTGCACGGTCAAGGAGCATCTGTCCGATCTGCCGATCTGTTTCGGCTATGGCGATGGGGGTGGCGGGCCTACCGGCCAGTTGATCCGCCGGGCCGAGGCCTATCGCGATATGCCGGGGGCGCCGCGGCTGGAGTT
Organism: uncultured Rhodobacterales bacterium; assembly: GCA_963922395.1. Classification (GTDB taxonomy): domain Bacteria; phylum Pseudomonadota; class Alphaproteobacteria; order Rhodobacterales; family Rhodobacteraceae; genus Ovoidimarina. The sequence goes on from CAWUIX010000279.1 coordinate 3,388, forward strand.
TTCCACGGTGCGCGAGTTCTTTGAGCGGATCGAGCCGCAGAGCGCCGATCTCCCGGTCTGGGCAGGCGAGTTCTACCTGGAAGGGCATAGGGGCGTTCTGACCTCGCAAGGATGGATCAAGCGGGTGAACCGGAAGGCTGAGGCGGCACTTGCGGAGGCGGATTTTCTGGCGGCTCTCGCGTTGGGGTCGGCGGCTGCGGAACCCAACAGGACGGACCTTGATGCGGCGTGGAAGCGGCTGTGCCTCAATCAGTTCCACGACATTCTGCCCGGCACGTCGATCACCGAGGTTTTCGACGATGCTAGGGTGGATATCGAGCAGATTGCTGGTTGGACGGCGGAGGTTCGGGAGCGGTCGCTTGGCGCGCTGGGATTCGAAGGCAAGCCAGCGGTCGTGAACACCCTCCCGCGTTCCATCCCGAGGGTGTTGGAGACCGATCAACCCTTGCCGGACGCGTTGGACCAGCGCGGCGTTCAACAAACTGATACGGGATCCGTTGTCCGCCTTGGGGAAGTGCCGCCTTGGTCGATCACCCCGCTTGAAGCCGTGCCGCCGGAGACGCCTGCGACAGCGTTGGAAGACGAAAGCGGCATCACACTGGAGAACGCGTTCGTTCGCCTGGAGATCGATCCGGATGGGAACATCGTTCGGATCTTCGACAAGGCCGCGGACCGGGAGGTGCTGGCCCCGGGCGCGGTAGGGAACCGTTTACAGGTCTTCGAGGACCGCCCGCTCAGTTGGGACGCCTGGGATATCGATGCGTTCTTTGAAGATCGCGGTGAGATCATCACGGGCTTCGCCACGATGGAGATTGTGGAGACCGGGCCTCTTCGTGCGGCGGTGCGGATTGTCCGGACCTACCGGCAAAGCACCCTGGAGCAGGTCATTCGTCTGACGTCTGACAGCGTGCGCATCGATTTCGTGACCGATATCGACTGGCACGAAACCCACCTTTTGCTGAAGGCGGCCTTCCCGGTGAATGTAT
>CAWUIX010000280.1:0-4360 GCA_963922395.1 uncultured Rhodobacterales bacterium
TGGGGAGATGACGACAAGTGGTTACTCGCTGATTTCGCCGCCGGTTCCCAAACAACCGTTGATCCATGTGCACCCCGACCCATCAGAACCGGGTACGGTCTATCAACCGACGCTTTCGATAGCGGCTCGAGCGGACCAGGTCATCGTACAGCTCGCTGACCGGGTTTCGGCGCCATCGCCTTCGCGCATAGATCGGGTTCGTCAGGCCAGCGCAGACTATGGTGCGTGGCAGATACCAAATCAGTCACCGGGTGATCTTCGGGCGGAGACCGTCATTCAACATTTGAACGACGTGCTTCCAGACAATGCGATTTTGACAAACGGAGCCGGCAACTATGCCACCTGGCTTCACCGCTTCTACCGTTACCGCAGTTATCGAACACAGCTTGCGCCGACGTCCGGCTCCATGGGCTACGGGTTGCCCGCGGCGATCGCGGCCAAGTTGAACGCGCCTGAGAGGGAAGCGATTTGTCTGGCTGGCGACGGGTGCTTTCAGATGGTCGCGGCGGAGTTTGGGACGGCCTGTCAGTACGGGGCAGCGGTCGTGGTGCTTCTCTTTAACAATGGGCAGTATGGCACGATCCGCATGCATCAGGAGCGCACCTATCCTGATCGGGTGTCGGGAACCCAAATGTTAAACCCCGACTTTGCGAAGTGGGCGGAAAGCTATGGCGCATTCGGGGCGACTGTGGAGAAAGACGATGACTTTCCGGCCGCGTTCGAGGCAGCGCGGACTGCCGGATGTCCTGCCATCCTTGATCTGAAAGTCTCGCCGAAGGCGATCTCTCCTATGATGACTTTGTCGTAAGCCCTAGCTGTCGCCCTGGGACGAGACCAACGGGGATTGTCCATTGTAGTCGTCGCCATAGGCAATAATGCAGCTCGATCCGGAGAGGCTCGTGCGCGTAACGAACCAGTCGCCGCTGCGATGGGACACCCAGACCTCCATAATTGAGGCTGGTCTTATGACGCCGCTGGCTTGCTTTGTTGCCCTGTATTCTTCCGACAGGATGCGCTGCATCGTTTTGTGTGGGTGGCAGACGGTTGTCGCGCCTGCCGAGTTGCTCAATAGGATTGTGAATATTGCTGCCGATATGACCTTCAACGATCTCTCCTCTTTTGCCCCAGTACCCTAATGTAACATTTTTATGACGAAACTCCTAGCAAAGCGGTCGGTCACGGTCCGCTAATTGTCCTCAATCGCGAGGCGGACGGCAGTTTGCCCTTTCCACAGGCGCTTTGACGGCATCACGAGCATTACGTTGTCGACGGGGGTGACCACCTCTCGGTCGCCGTCACGGCCGATCGTTGTGCCTGCGTCTGTAAGGATCTCTCCACCGGTAAAGGTTTGGGCGAACTCGAAGCCTTCAGATTGGATTGTAACAGCCTCAATCACCGTGAAAAATCGCTGCTGGTAGTTTTCCCTTGGATCGGTTGCGAGCGTGTCAGGTTCGATCAAGCCAAAGGCTTCGAGGAACCGAACGGCTGAGACTTTGGCCAGTGTTTCTGCGGAGCTTTCCCAATGCTGCCCGCATTCGATCAGCAATGCTGTCTTTGAGGAGTTTGGATCGTCGAATTGCCCGTAATCGCGCATACGCCGACCGGCGGCGTGTCCTGCGTCGCCCACGACCCGTTCCGGTACGCCTATTTTCGCGGCGAGGTCTTTTGCCTTAGCGTGCCGCCCAGACATCATCAGAGGGGGCGCGAGGTGCTGCATCGTGTGGATGTCGAACAGGTAATCAACGGTGTCGAGGACCGGACGAACCTCTCTCGCTCGGCGTAGCTCCACGCTGTCCCGATCGCCGCCGAGCGCTGCTTCGTCCCAAACGCGATTGAAGTCTTCGTCAACCCAGCGCGTGGCATTCGGGTCAACCGGATCAAATCGGTCGAATGCCTCAATGTTCATGAACGCAAGGCTAAGCTTTCCGACCAGCGGTCTGACATTCTCGCGGAGCAGCCAATCGACCGCCAGTGCCCCAGACAGTTCATTGCCATGGACGATGGCGCTCACCATCGCGTGGGGTCCGGTAACCCCGCTGTCGTACGTCCAGATGTAGGGAATACCGTGGGTGCCTTCGGCATAAGGAGAAAGATCAGGAGGGGACAGTTCCACGGGGTAGTCGTTCGGGATGTTGATTGTTGTCATGAAATGCAGTCCCCTGATCGCGTTCGACGAAATGGGAGAGCAAATATGAGCGGCCCCCGCGTCGCGTTGGCGGGTATGATCCTTGAATCGAACCGGTACGCCAAGCCCGCAGAGTTGGAAGATTTCACATCGCTTACCTGGCTTGAGGGAGATTCACTTCTTCAGGAGGCTCGTAAGCCTGTCCCTGCCCTCGCGGCGGAGTTTGCGGCCTTTGTGCGGGCAATGGACGCAACTGGGCCCTGGGCCGCCTGCCCGCTAATTCTCGCAGCAAGTCATCCGGCCGGTCCGGTCCGCCGTGACGTGTTCAATCTTGTCATCGAACGGATGTTGGACGGCCTGGAGGACGCCAGTCCAATAGATGCCGTGTATCTTGCGCATCACGGCGCAATGGTCGCGGAGCATCTCGATGATCCTGACGGGGAGATATTCGCCCTGGTCCGCGAGCGTTTGGGAGCCACGCCCCTCATCGTTTCGACCCTCGATCTTCATGCGAACATCTCGGCTAAGATGGTCGAGAGCGTTGATCTGATCGTTGGGTACCGCACGAACCCGCATGTCGATATGATTGAGCGCGGAGAAGAAGCGGCGTTCTCTCTGCGCCGGATACTGGCGAGTGGGACGAAGCCTAAGGCAGCGTTGGTCAAGCCACCGTTGGTTCCGGCCTCTGTTACGCTGCTGACCGCCAATCACCCCTATGGGACCCTTATCGACTACGGACAAAGGCGGCAAGCCGAGGCTGCCGGTGGCATCTTGAATGTTTCGGTCTTCGGGAATTTTGTTTTTTCCGACGTTCCGGATAATGGGGTTTCGGTTGTCGTGACCGCGCGCGATGACGAAACAAAGGCAATCGAACTAGCCCATGATATCGCGATGCATGCCTGGGACAGCCGGGAGGATTTTGTTCGCAATCTTACCCCGCTAAGCGACGCTGTCGCGCGCTCACTGAACACGAGCGCCAAGCCTACATTGTTCTCGGACGCAGGGGACAACCCAGGTGGCGGCGGAAGTGGCCGAACCACCGAGTTCCTGGGTGCACTCCTAGAGGCCGGAGCGAAAGATGTTCTCTATGGTTCGTTCTGTGATCCGGAGCTGGCAGAAGACGCTCATAACGCTGGTGTCGGTGCGCACCTTGTTGCCCAGTTTAATCGAAGCCAGGGAAACGCCGCGTGGGAAAAGTGGGATCGCCCGTTGACGGTGGACGCTGAAGTTCTGGCGTTGTCGGATGGGTCGGTCGTGGGCGAGCGTGGTTTGTTTGGCGGGCGCCAACTTTCGCTCGGTCAGTCTGCCGCGTTAAAAATCGGCGGAGTAACCGTTGTTGTGATCTCTGACCGGTCGCAGACGGCTGATCCGGTCTTTTTCCGGATGCTGGGTTTGGCGCCGGAGGAGGCTTGTGTGGTCGTCGTGAAGTCGCGAGGGCATTTTCGGGCAGGCTTCGATCTATGGTTCGCACCGGAGCAGATATTCGAGGTGGATACGGGCGGTCTGACGAGCCCTGTGCTGTCTCGTTGGCCGCTGGAGAGAATTCCAAGACCAAGTTTTCCTCTCGACCCAGACACCGATTGGGACACTTAGGATTGACTGAGTGTCAGCCTGAGCGCGGGCACCAAGGTGCGTCATTAACCATTGGCAAGTTCCAATACCGCCAATAGCATGTCTGTCAGGAATGCGGTCCGCCACTAAGGCGATCAATGAGCCGCAACCCACAGGGAGACTGGATATGAAGCATCTCACTACCGCGCTCGCGGTTGCGGTGAGCACCCTTGCGCTTTCGGGCGCCGCTACAGCAGAGAAGATCACAATTGGTCTGGCGTCCGAGCCGACGTCAATGGACCCGCATTTTCACAACCTCGGACCGAACAACGCGATGTCGGTTCATATTTTCGACCGCCTGATCGCACAGGATGAGAAGCAGCGGCTATCGCCTGGGTTGGCCCTTTCCTGGGAACCGATCGATGATCTGACATGGGAGTTCAAGCTTCGTGAGGGCGTGAAGTTTCACGACGGCACAGATTTCAACGCCGACGACGTGATTTGCACGTTCGAGCGGGCGCCGGACGTCCCGAATTCTCCGTCGGGCTATGGCACCTACACCAAAGGCAAGACGCTTGAGAAGATCGACGACTTTACGGTCCACTTTAAGACGGCAGAGCCCTATCCGTTGATGGGCAACGACGTTTCGACCATTCCGATCATTTCGGACAGTGTTGGGTGCGG
>CAWUIX010000281.1:0-4358 GCA_963922395.1 uncultured Rhodobacterales bacterium
CCGATCGATCCTGGCTTTGTTCATGAAAATGACGGAGAGGTCACAGACCGCAATGAGAAGGAAGATGAAGAGCGGAAACCAGAGGATGGCCTCGATGGTCATAACCGCACCGTCTTCTTCCTTGTGGAAGCGGCGCAAAGCGGACTTGAGCTTCATTCTGAACTCACTCGTTACACAAACAAACACAAACACACGTCCCGAAGGACAAGACCCTTTAAATCAAATTGTTCGGATCCGCTCTGTGAAGCAGAACACGGAGCCCAGGAAACAATGCGTTTCCCGGGCTCGCCAGATGATATGCCGTCAGATCACAAGCCTTTCGCCTGATAGCTCGACGCGACCCGTTCGATCGACACGATATACGCCGCGACGCGCAAGTCGTGCACATCATCCCGCGCATGCCAGACCTCGCGCATGTTCTGATAGGCCGTCCGCATCGTGTCATCGAGACCCGAGCGCACAAGCTCCAGCTCCCCTGCCCCGCGCAAATACTTGTCCTTGAACCCCGGCGACAACGTCCAGCCGATCCCGCTGTCTCGGGACAACCGCTCCAATTCATCAACCACCAGCTGATGTCGCGCCTCCTCCTGGCGCCGCTGCATCCGGCCGAACCGAATATGGCTCAGGTTCTTGACCCACTCGAAGTAGGACACCGTCACACCGCCCGCATTGGCATACATATCCGGGATGATCACGCAGCCCTTCTTGCGCAGGATCTCATCCGCGCCCGCCGTAACGGGCCCATTCGCTGCCTCGATGATCAAAGGCGCTGTGATCCGTTCCGCGTTGCCGAGGTTGATCACACCTTCGACCGCCGCCGGGATCAGAATATCGCAGTCATGTTCCAGAACTGACAGCCCATCGGCGACATAGGTCGCATCCGCGTAACCTGTCACTCCGCCATGATCCGCGATCCAGCGATGCACCGCCTCGACGTTCAGGCCTTCATCGTCAACAAGCGCACCATCGCGCTCGATGATCCCCACAACCTTGGCCCCGTCTTCCTCGGCCAGGAACTTCGCTGCGTGATAGCCCACATTGCCGAGGCCCTGAACGACCACCCGCTTACCGTCCAGCGATCCGCTCAGACCCGCCGCCGCAATGTCTTCTGGATGCCGGAAGAACTCCTGCAACGCATACTGAACGCCACGCCCGGTCGCCTCTGTCCGGCCCTGAATGCCTCCGGCATGGGGCGGTTTGCCGGTGACACAGGCGTTGGAGTTAATGTCGGTCGTGTTCATCCGCTTATACTGATCCGCAATCCACGCCATCTCACGCTCGCCTGTTCCCATGTCCGGGGCAGGCACGTTCTGCGAGGGATGGATCAGATCGCGCTTGGCCAGCTCATAGGCAAAGCGCCGGGTGATCTGCTCCATCTCATGCTCGGTGTATTCCCTGGGGTCGATGCACAGACCACCCTTCGATCCGCCAAATGGCGCCTCCACCAAGGCGCACTTATAGGTCATCAGCGCCGCCAGCGCCTCAACCTCATTCTGGTTGACGCTCAGGGCAAACCGAATGCCGCCCTTCACAGGCTCCATATGCTCCGAATGCACGCTGCGATACCCGGTGAACGTGTGGATGCTGCCCCTCAGGCGTACCCCAAACCGAACCGTATAGGTCGCGTTGCAAACCCGGATCTTCTCCTCAAGGCCCGGTGGAAGCTCCATCAGCCCCACCGCGCGGTTAAACATCAGATCAACAGATTCCCGAAACCCGGGTTCGTTCACCGGTCTTGCGTCCATGCTGTCCTCCCTTCGCATGCAGCGCCAGGCACCCGGGCGCCTGCCGGAACGTTATCAGCGAACGTCGATAACACCACCGATTTCAGAACAGTTTTGCGAGAGCCAAATCACTGTTCCACGAATTTCGAGAAGGGACACCAACCAAGAAGGCCCGTCAAGCATCTGAATTAATTGATCTTTCTCAGAAATGGCCGGAAATTCGCCAAAAATGTGTCGAAATTGCTGGCGAAAGCAATCGGCATCTCTAAACCTTGCCGAAGACGAAAGCGTGTGTTTGCAACCGTCGGGTATGGTTAATGAGTATAAATAAGTCATCCACTTTCCGTGGATCAGAGAAGCTGAGCCGATCCTTCCTGGAAGACGAAGATGGTGGGGCAACTGTCCTCTCCCTTTTCATTTTCCTGACGATGCTGCTTCTCGCCGGCATGGCAGTCGATTTGATGCGGTTCGAAACGCAGCGCACCGCGCTCCAGAACACGCTCGACAGCGCTGTCCTTGCCGCCGCAAACCTCGATCAGGACGCCGATGCTAAGATCCTTGTGAAGGACTTCTTCGAGAAGTCGGGCTACTCCGCCGATCAGGTCTTCGTCGACAGTGCCGAAGAACGGCTTGGGAAAGAAGCGGACGGCACCGGTGGAACGCTGGTGGGCCGCACCGTGGAAGCACAGCTCGATCTCGAGGTCGACACACTCTTTATGGGCCTCCTCGGCATCGACACTTTGGCCAGCGTCTCCCGCGGCACAGCGGAGGAAAGTGTCGAAGGCGTTGAAATCTCGATGGTGCTCGACATCTCGGGCTCGATGGAGGGCCAGAAACTCACCGACCTTCAGAATGCGGCCAAGAACTTCCTGAAGATCGTGATGGACGAAAAGCAAAACCCGTCCGAAATCTCCAAGACCTCCGTGTCGATCATCCCCTACAACGCAAACGTCGTCGTGCCGGACGCCCTGCTCAGCCGCCTGGATACACAGGATATTGTCGACGTGACGCCGGCGATGGCGCACTATGCCGACCCGCTGGAATTCCCTGGCGCGATGGTCAGCTTTGACCGCGAGGCCCCGAATTCCACCTGCGTGCAGTTCAGCGACGACCAGATGGTCACCACCAACCTGCCAAAGGACTATCTGACCCTGCGCGCCATTGGCCCAAACACACAACTCGCCCGCCTGGGCTACTTCGACCGCGGCGACAAAAGCGCAGGGGCCGGAGACGACTACGACCGCCCGGCAGACGGATCGAACCGGTTCTGCGACCCGAACCGCAACGCAATCGTCGTGCATGAGACCCGCAAATCTGAACTCGACAAAGCGATCATGGCTCTGACCGCCGACGGCTGGACGTCCATCGACAACGGGATGAAGTGGGGTGTTGCCCTCCTCGACCCAGCCATGCGGCCGGTGATCAACAGCATGGTCGATGCCAAGATCCTGCAGGAAGACGTTCGCAACCGTCCCGAAAACTACGACGGCGCTGCGACCATGAAGGTTGTCGTTGTGATGACCGATGGCGACCACACAATTCAGCGCGATCTCAAGCCAGAGTTCCTGCGTGGCCCCAGCCCCGTCTGGTTCTCTCCCACGATCGCAGGCACCGGCTTCAGCACCCCTGTCACCGGCGCGACTTCTGACTACTGGGACGGTTTCTTCGTCCGCCTCGACGACACAGGCAAAGGGTACTGGTACCAAGGCCAGGATCCCAGCCGGAACGACGACGGCGCCTACTTCGCGAAATCGGCGCTTCCTGCAGACGCCTATCAGCTCAGCTACACCGAGCTCTACGACCGTCTGTCCGAAAACGCCGTGGCCGATCTCTTCCGCGATCAGGGTGGCAATGACGACGACCGTCTCGACGATCTTCGCGACGCCCATCAGGAAGCGGTCTATGAGCCCAACAACTATGGTGAACTCGATCGGCGCCTGACGGGATTTGTCAACGGACCCGATCAAGGGATCTGCGACGCCGCCACTTTTAACAGCGATATCATCGTCTTCACGATTGCCTTCGAAGCCCCAGATGGCGGTAAGACGCAAATGAGCGAATGCGCAACCAAGGGCGGCTACTACTTCGACGCCAAGAACGGCACAGAACTCGATGAAGCGTTCCAGGCCATCGCCGGGCAGATCACCAAGCTGAGGCTGACCCAATGATGCGCCGCTTCCCCAGGATCCGCCGCTTTCTTCGCAAAGACGAAGGCTCCGCCTCGATCGAATTCTGCATCCTGTTCCCGGTGTTCCTCCTGGTTCTTCTGACCTCAATCGAGGCCGGGCTGATGATGACGCGAAATGTCATGCTGGAGCGCGGGGTCGACCTTGCGGTCCGCGACCTCCGCCTTGGAACCGCCGATCCCGACTTCGACACGCTGAAGGCAACCATCTGCAAGCACGCCCTGATCGTCCAGGACTGTGACAAGCGCATCCAGATGGAGTTGCAGCCGGTCAGCACGACATCGTTCGCCATGCCCGGGCAAGCACCAAAATGCCGTGACGTGAAATCCGATGTGGATCCCGTAAAGGACACCACCTGGATCGGCGGCGGCAATAACGACCTGATGATCGTCCGCGTCTGTGCGCTCTTCGACCCGATCTTTGCGGCATCGGCCATCGCAATGGAGAT
>CAWUIX010000282.1:0-4348 GCA_963922395.1 uncultured Rhodobacterales bacterium
CCGGGTGGCGAAACCCGGCTTGTTCTCTTGCTTGCCTCGTGCCAGCGCGAGCGCGCCAGCAGGGACGTCCTGTGCAATCACCGACCCGGCAGCCGTCATCGCTTCGGCGCCCACATTCACAGGTGCGACGAGCATGGTATTGGAGCCGATAAACGCGCGTGCGCCGATCGTGGTGCGATGTTTGAAGACGCCGTCGTAATTGCAGGTGATCGTCCCTGCGCCGATGTTCGCCTTTTCGCCGACCGAGGCGTCGCCCACGTAGCTTAGGTGATTGATCTTCGCGCCTTCGCCGACTTCGGCGTTCTTGATTTCGCAGAAATTTCCGACGCGAACGTCGTTTGACAACTCTGCTCCGGGCCTGAGCCGGGCGAATGGGCCGACGATGGCGCCTGAGCCTATATGACAACCCTCAAGGTGGCAGAAGGCGCGGATCCACGCCCCGGTTTCAACCGTGACACCCGGCCCGAAGACAACGTTCGGTTCCACCAAAACATCGCGCCCGAGATAGGTGTCATGGCTGAAGAACACCGTCTCCGGTGCGACGAGCGTCACGCCGCCCTCAAGCGCCTCGGCCCGCTTTGCCGCCTGAAACGCGGCTTCCGCCGCCGCAAGATCGGCGCGCGAGTTGACGCCCATCGTTTCCGCCTCGTCGCACAGGACGGCCCGCGTGGTCAGGCCACGGGCGCGCGCAAGGCGGGGAACATCGGTCAGGTAGTACTCGCCTTGCGCGTTGTCGTTTGTGACCTCGTCCAGAAGCTCGAACAGGACCCCGACATCCGCCATCACGATCCCTGAATTGCAGGTGGTGATCGCGCGCTGCTCTTCCGAGGCATCCTTCCACTCGACGATCTCGATCAGGGTGTCGCCGTCCAGAACGAGCCGTCCGTATTTCGCGGGATCGGCGGCTTCGAAGCCGAGGGCAACGATGTCTGCTCCGTCGGAGCGCGCGGATTGCATGCGGGACAGCGTCTCTGCGCTCAGAAACGGGGTGTCACCGTAAAGGACGACCGCGTCCCCCGATTTGCCGTCCAACGCTGCGCGTGCCGTCAGAGTGGCGTGCCCGGTGCCGAGTTGTTCTTCCTGAATTGCGATGGTGACGGTCTCACCGAAGGCCTCTGCAACTGCCCCAACAGATTCCCCGCCTTTTCCGACGACGAGCACATTTGTCTCTGGCTCCAAAGACGCCGCAGAGCGGAGCGCATGCACAAAGAGCGGCAGCCCGCCCACCTCGTGCAGGATTTTTGGCCTGTCGGATTGCATGCGCGTACCCTGGCCAGCGGCCAGAAGGATCAGATGTGCGGGCATGACTGCTCTTTCCTTTTTGTTGGCCCCGTTTTACGGCAACGAGGCCGTCCCGCAAGGGCAGCGGTGTTCACATAAGGTGTCGTAAGGTTACACCAAAGACGACGAGGGAGCGCGCAAAAACACCATGCGCACAGTGATTTTCGATCTGGATGGCACTCTTGCCGATACCAGTGCGGACCTGATTGAGGCCGCCAATGTGCGATTTCGCGCGCTGGGCCTTGGCAATCTTCTGGACCCCATTTCCGATGCGGCGACGGCCTTTCGGGGTGCGCGGGCAATGCTGCGGCTTGGATTTTCGCGGATTGGCGTGGACGATGAGATGGCCGTCGATGGCCAGTACCCGTTGCTCCTGGAGGCCTATCGCGACGGGATTGATGCAGAGACGACCTTTTATCCCGGGGCTTTGGATGCGGTCGAGACGCTTAAGGCGCGCGGCTATGCCGTGGGCATCTGCACCAACAAGCCCTTCGATCTGGCCGACCTTCTGCTCACGCGACTTGGGGCGCGGGACATGTTCGGCTCACTTGTGGGCGCAGATACGCTGCCGGTACGCAAACCGGACCCGGCGCCTTACCTTGCCTCGGTCACCCGCGCCGGCGGAGATCCGCGCAGGTCGTGTCTCATTGGCGACACCGTGACCGATCGGGAGACGGCGCGCGCCGCCGGTGTGCCATGCGTTCTTGTTACCTTTGGGCCGGATGGGGAAGGGGTTTCAGCCTTGTCGCCGGAGGCCTTGCTGCCGGACTACGGATCCTTGTCGCGTGTTGTTTCTGACCTTATCGGATAGGCTGGCACCGCATTGACGCCGCCCCGACCTCAGGCCAGAGTCTGCCCCATGACAGAGATCTTCACCGGCAGTTTCACCCAACAGCTTCCACTGCCTGATGCGGCGATTGAGGCCGCCGTGGGCATTCTGCAATCGGGGCGCCTGCATCGGTACAACACGTCGCCCGGGGAAGTGTCGGAAGCCGCGCATCTGGAGGCGGAGTTTGCCGCCTATATGGGCGCGAAATACTGCATTGCCGTTGCCTCGGGCGGGGCGGCGATGACGATTTCCCTGCGCGCCTCGGGCATTGGTCCGGGCGATAAGGTTCTGTCGAATGCCTTTACGCTGGCCCCGGTGCCGGGCGCCATCGCGGCAGTTGGGGCCACGGCGGTTTTCGTGGACGTGACCGCCGATCTGACAATCGACCTTGAAGATCTTGCCCGGAAGGCAGATGCCACTGGCGCCAAAACCCTGCTTCTCAGCCACATGCGCGGTCACATCTGCGACATGGATCGGTTGATGGAGATCTGCGAGGCCCGTGCGATCACGGTGATTGAGGATTGCGCGCATACGATGGGGGCCCGCTGGAAGGGTACGCTGTCGGGGCGCCATGGGATTGCAGGTTGTTATTCCACCCAAACCTACAAGCATATGAATTCCGGCGAGGGCGGGTTCATCGTTACCGATGACGAGGATCTGGCGGCCCGCGCGATCTATCTTTCGGGGTCATACATGTTCCCGGATCGTCATGGTGCTGTTCCGGATCCGGAGGTCTTTGAGCGTCTAAAATACGATGTCCCGAATATGTCGAGCCGGATGGACAACTTGCGCGCGGCGATCCTGCGCCCGCAACTCGAGCGGCTGGACGAGGATTGCGCTGCCTGGACCGCACGGTACCGGGCGGTTGAGGATGGGCTGCGGAACACGCCGGGGCTTAAGGTCATCGAGCGGCCGGATGAAGAAGAGTTCGTGGGCTCCTCCATTCAGTTTCTTCTGACCGGTTGGCCAGCTGCGGACATTCAGTCCGTGGTCGATGGCTGTAAGGCGCGCGGCGTGGAGCTGAAGTGGTTCGGCGCGGAGATCCCGCAGGGCTTTACGTCCACTTACGCGCATTGGCGTTATGCGGATCCGGACCAGTTGCCTGCGACCGATGCCATCCTGTCGGGGCTTCTTGATATGCGTTTGCCGTTGACCTTCTCGCTGGACGACTGCGCGCTGATTGCCCGGATCATCGTTGATGAGGTTCGGCGGGGATCCGCCGCTCGGCCCGCTGCCGAGTAGTATCGGCTTTCCTCTCTCAAGAAACTCGGGTTCGGTACTTCGCGACAAGAGCAGTCGTTGAGGACGGTGCCGGCTTTGGCCGGTGCCGCCTCGATGTAAGTCCTCCCCGAACCCTCTTACGCTCCCTACATTGACCGGGTACGCGTTTTTGCGCTATTAATTGAACAAGCGTTCAGTAAGGGGAGGAGCCCACGTGTTTTCGGCCACCATGCGGTTCGACCTGGGAGAAGAGATTGAGGCTTTGCGCGACATGGTCCACCGCTGGGCGCAGGACCGGGTCAAGCCGCTGGCCGCCGGTGCGGACAAGGACAATGTCTTTCCCGCCGCTCTATGGCCCGAAATGGGCGAGTTGGGGCTTCTTGGGATCACGGTCGATGAGGCCTTTGGCGGGGCGGGCATGGGCTATCTCGCCCATACGATTGCGGTTGAGGAAATCTCCCGCGTCTCCGCTAGCATCGGGTTGAGCTATGGGGCGCATTCGAACCTTTGCGTTAACCAAATCAATCTGAACGGCACCGAGGAACAGAAGCGCCACTACCTGCCCAAGCTGATATCCGGCGAACATGTGGGTGCGCTTGCGATGTCCGAGGCCGGGGCCGGGTCGGACGTGGTGGGCATGAAGCTGCGTGCCGAGAAGCGGAACGATCACTACCGCCTGAATGGCACGAAGTACTGGATCACCAACGGGCCTGACGCGGACACGCTGGTCGTTTATGCCAAGACGGATCCTGATGCGGGATCGAAGGGGATCACGGCGTTCCTCATTGAGAAGTCCATGACCGGGTTCTCCACCTCGCCCCATTTCGACAAGCTGGGGATGCGGGGGTCGAACACGGCGGAACTGATCTTCGAGGATGTTGAAGTTCCGTTCGAGAATGTCCTGGGCGAAGAGGGCCGAGGCGTTGCGGTTCTGATGTCCGGGCTCGATTACGAACGGGTCGTTCTGTCGGGTGTGAACATCGGGATCATGGCGGGCTGCCTGGACGAGGTGATGCC
>CAWUIX010000283.1:0-4343 GCA_963922395.1 uncultured Rhodobacterales bacterium
TGGTCGATGGCAGCATTGTCCTTCATGGCAATATTGCCGCTGATCTTCATAGGTATCCTGCTCGAACGGTTCATCATCAAAGGGATGGCCGCGGGCGCGGTAAAGTAATCCTTTCCAAGCACATGGGCGATGTCGTGTGTGGGAACGCCGGACTGATCCAGCAGATCATGCGTTGAAGAAGCGAAATTGCCCCTATGAAGGACTAGGTGCCAATGTCGACGGCCAGTGTGTATATCACTGTTCGGCTCCATCGCGGCTCAGGTCGAACCCCGGCCCGATAAGGTTGAGCGCGGTCACCAGCAGTTGGCGGAGTGCGTCTAGGTCGCGCAAATCCACAACCTCGCGGGAAGCGTGCGAATACCGCAGCGGAAAGCCTACGTCGATTGCCGCCACGCCAGTCCCGACAAGCTGGACGTAGGAAAGATCGGTCAGAACGCCTGTCTGTGCACTTCGCTGCAGGGGAATTCCTTCCGCAACCGCTGCCCTCTCGAAAAGTCGAACCATCGCTGGATGCGGGATCACACCATTGAGCGTTCCGCGACCATGGAAAGAGTACAGCGATATACCGGGACCACCGCCCAGCCGCATGTCGCCAAGTGCCGACATGTCGGGTGTGTCGGTTGCCAGCATCAGGTCGATCTGGATCGCCATGTCCGGCTTCAGTCGTTCAGCCAGCGGAAGCGCGCCGCGCAGGTTGAACTCTTCCTGGGTTGTGAACGCAAGGTGCACTGTCGGACCGCCATCACGCGCAGCCAGAGCCCGGCAAACCTCGATCAGCACCGCGCAGCCTGCCCGGTCATCAAGGACTGGCGCTGTCATACGATTTTCACCAAGCGCAAAGCATCCTGGCGCGTAGACGACAGGCGCCCCGATCCGAATGCCCTTTGCCTCAGCTTCAGCAGCACTCTCGAACCCACAGTCAACATAGAGATCGCCTACCGGGATCACCTTGTACTTCTCATCCGGCGCCGTCGCGTGGTGGCTCTTATTTGCAATGATCCCCTGAACCTCACCATCCGGCGTCGAAATTACGACGTGTTGGCTGGCAAGCGCGCGCTCCGGCACGCCGCCGAGACGGGTCAGGCGCAGGAATCCGTCCGTCTCGATCTTCCGCACCACGAAGCCGAGTTGATCCATATGGGCGAAGACCATCACGCTTGGACGAACACCCCCGAATGTCGTCCAGAGATTTCCCAAAAGGTCCGTCTGTGGTGTGCAGCCGAGTTGCTCCAACTCGTCTGCGATCACGTGCCGAACACGATCTTCGTGCCCCGAGAGGCCCGGAACCGTAAGCAGTCGTTCCAGCAAAGCTCTCATCGCGCCGCCTTCGCTCGGTCCATGAAGTCCTTGGCCCGTTCCGGATCAACCGCATTCCAGGTATTGCCGTCGATCTTAAGCGACGAGCCGACGATACACCCGTCTGCCACCGCAAAGACATCCGCCACCGTCCCGTGCTTTACGCCCGTGTTTGCGAGCACCGGCGTTTCGGGAAGCGCCGCCTTCACCGCTTCAAGGTCCTCCATGCGAGCTGCTTCGCCAGTGATCGCACCAGAGACCAGCACGGCATCGGGGATCGACGAGAACACAGCGCTTCGTGCCCGATCAGCAAGGGGGCGACGGTCGAGGCTGTCGGCGAATTCGGCAGAGACGTTGTAGAGCATCAGACAATCCGAACGCCCCAGACGATCGCGGTACCGCATGGCCGTCGCGGCGTTTGGTGTCCAAGGCCCCATGTCTGAGGCATAGGTGCCGGTGAAGATCTCCCTGCAAAAGGCCGCACCAGTCGCAGCAGCAAGCGCGACGGTCGAAGTAGGGTCCCAGAGGACATTCACTCCAAACGGGACCGTGATTTCGTCGCGGAGGCTGCCAATCACGAAGGCCATCGTGGCAAGCGATGCGCGGTCGACATCAAACTCATAGGGTCGGTCGTTCTCATTTCCGAACATCACGGCGTCCACACCCGCCGACTGAAGCGCCGAGAGGTCCGCGCGCGCCGCCTCTACAATCCCATCCAGCCCGGCTTCCGCATCAAAGAGTGGCGTCCCGGGAAGCGCACCGAGATGGATCATGGCAATCACCGGTTTCGGCGTGCCAAAAACTTTCTCGAATGTGGTCATACCCACGGCTCCCCCGGTGTCACTTGGCGAAGCCTAGTCGGGAAATCTTTGTATCCCAAGGTGAAATAGCCCCAGCCTCATCCGGCAGTGGCGAGAATAAGGATGCAAGGAAGGTGCCGCCCGGGCAGGACCGACTCAGGTGACTTGATATTCGCCGAACTGGTCTTGGGACGACCCGGCTGGCGGGGCGGACTAGCCCAAGAAGTCCCGCACGACGCTTTTCGTGATGTCTTTCCGCGCCTCAAACGGTGTGGACACCGCGAGCGCCGCGGCCGCCGCGCCAAAACGGCAAGCCTCTCGTACCGCCGCCCCTTTGGAAACTCCCGCCGCCAGAGCCCCACAAAACACATCCCCGGCACCGTGCGATGAGATGGCCCCAACTGCGAACGCGTCCAACTGCTCCGCCTCAGCCGCATCCGCAATGACCATTCCCTCGGCACCGAGTGTCACGATGACGGTTCCTGGTCCCATGGAGGAAAGCGTGCGCGCCGCGACTTCGGGGTTTAGGTTCTCAGTCTCCGTGCCGATCAGCTCGGCGGCTTCGACACGGTTGGCGACCAGAACGTCAACACAGGTCAGGAGATCGGCCGACATAGCACGGGCGGGCGCAGCATTTAGAATAACTTGCGTGTGTTCCGTCAGACGCCTCGCAAGCGCCAGGTTTACGCTTTCAGGTATCTCGTTCTGAAGAAGCAGCACTTTAAGATCACGAGGCAGGATGATGTTTTCCGGGACAAACGTCGCATTCGCTCCGGACACCACGACCGCACCATAGTCGCCACGCTCATCAACAATCGCGACGCTCATGCCTGACGGTGTATCGCATTCAACAACCTGAGTATGATCCACGCCTGACGCATCGAGCGATGCGCGCAAACGTCCTCCCGCGTCGTCACGCCCTATCTGACCGGCCATGGCCACAGACGCGCCCATGCGAGCCGCTGCCACCGCTTGATTGCCACCCTTTCCGCCGAAACGATACGCGACGGCATGGCCGATCAGCGTCTCGTCAAGGCCCGGTAACCGCGGCGCATCGACGACCACATCCCAGTGCAACGATCCTGCCACGAATACGTCTGTCACTTATCAATCCCGTAAAGCGCTGTGGCTACAATGCGCTGGCTGTCCGTCGCGTCTTGTCGCGCAATCGCGTCGGCGAGGGATGCATCGTCTTTGAGGCGGCCTGCAACCGACCGGAGATGCTCGACCAGAGCAACGTTCGTTTGTGTTTCCTTAATTGGATCGAGGCCGGAATGATCGGGGAACGTGTCGAAGTAGATGACACCATCGTACCCCAGCCGATCCAATTCAACGAACAGTTCCACTGTTGCCACCGCGTGCACCGTCCCGGCCATCACACCGTCGTCCCGTTTGCCGTATCCGTCGTTCAGATGAACGCCCAGAAGTCGTGAGTGACGTCCAATCAGATGCGCAGTGTGCGCCGGCATCTCATCAGCGTAGAGTACGTGCGCGAAGTCGAGCGTTACACCCAAGTTGGGTCGGTCTGCTTCGCGGACCGCGAGCAGCGTCGTACCGGCATCGGGCATGAGCGCAAATGCGCGGGGCTCGTTTGGTTTGTATTCGATCGCAATATCAACCTCGGGGTCGTGGTCGGCCACCTCGGCTATCGCCGCGATCGTGTCGTCCCACATACGGCCGTAGTCGCCCTGAAAGGCGTAATCGAAGCCGTCCTGCCCCATCCACAGCGTCATCAGGCGGCTTCCCAATTCCCGCCCCGCGTCGATGCCCCGCCTGGTCTCGTCAATTGCCGCGCGACGGATGGCTTGGTTGGGGTTGGTAAAGGCGCCGATCGCGTAACCGGGGTTTGTGTAGTACCTCATCGCGAGGCCGTTCAGTGTCAGCCCGGCGTCCTCCAGCATGCTCCCGATCTCGGCCGTACCGGTTTGCACTTCGAAATGGTCGGGGTAGTTCAGATCGGCGGCGTCCAGAACGCCGGTTCTGCCCGCTGCGGCGATCATCTCTCGAATGCCCGCCTTTGTGCCAGGTTGCACCGTGCCCTTGAACGCATTGAGACGTGCGGCATACCGCGCTCTGTTGTGACGAATCGGCATTTCTCGCCATCTCCCGTTCAGCTCACCTCAGCCAGCCGCAGCGACGCGGTATTGGCAAGCCGAAATTGCCGCGGACGTCGCGCAATTCGCCGCGAAGAGGTGGGGTTTGACATGATCATCCGTCGTTATGACTGAGCGAACGATTAACTAACCC
>CAWUIX010000284.1:0-4342 GCA_963922395.1 uncultured Rhodobacterales bacterium
GGTGAACAACAGCGCGTGGCGTTCTGCCGTGCGATGGCCAACGCCCCCCGCATCCTTCTGGCAGACGAACCCACCGGCAATCTGGACCCTGCCACGTCGGATGTGGTGTTTGATGTTCTTCTCGAGCTTGTGCGCGACACGGGGCTTGCAGCCCTTATCGCCACGCACAATCCAGACCTTGCGCGCCGGATGGACCGTACCGTGCGGCTGGAGGCAGGACGGCTCGCTCCGGCTTAGGGCGGACACACCCGGTCACAGAGTGCGCGGACCCGGTCCTGACGTCCGCTTGAGAGCAGGCGACCGGACAGGTCCACGGCCACGAAGTAGGGCAGGAGCGCGTCGAACTCGCCATCACGCAATACGCGTGCGCCAGTACGGACCGCATCAAGATCCGTCGCATCAAGCCCCATAGGACCGTCATCGCCGCCTCGCGGGGCCGTTAGTTCCAGATCCACAATGAGACGCGCGATATCCCGCATAACCGCGCCCCAGCCGTCAGTGCGCAGCCCAGATCCCCAGACCGTACCATCGGCGTATCTCAGGTTCTGCACCCGGAAATCGCCGTGGGACCGCGCGCGCGTGATCCGGCCATGGCCAACCTTATTTCGAGCCGTGCGCATCGCCTCGATCAACCGTTTCATGCGGTCCCGGTCTGGTCCTTTGGGCATGGCGGACCGGCTCTCGGCCCGTTGCCGGATCCAAAACCCTCCGCCGAACCCGTCCTCAACGGCGGTCGCGTCGGCATAGGTCGACAGCCATCGGGTGGCTGCGATCAGTGACGAAGACCGCTCCAATCCACCAGCTCGGATCGGGACTTCCATCGGCGAAGCATCCGGTACGCCCGACATAATCAATCCACGTTCCGGGCTGGCCCAGATGACCGGTGCCACCCGGTCTGGACCATCCGACAGCCGCGCAGCTGCCTCAGTCAGAAGGTCGTACTCTGCACGGCACTGCATAGCGGCTCGAGGACCGGTCTGGCGCGAGATTTCCAGAACCTCAGAGCCTCTGCGAGCGCCAAACCGCTGTCGTCTGCGGGACATCTCCTCACAGCGTCCGATTGATACCCCTTTGACGCCGTCCAGCCGAAGGGAGAGCGCGATGCTTCGGCGCGCCTGCCAAAGCTGAAGCTGCACAAGGGGGGAATATGCCGCTGCGGTGCTCATGGCCCTCAACATCCGTGGCCATCGGGACAAGGTCAATCACGCCACGTCCTTGCTTGACCCGTATCAAGGCGACCGCAGAGCGAAAGTCACAGTGTGAGGCCAAAGAAGGAGGCACTGATGCGGTCTTTGGTTCTAAACCTAACACTCCTCGTTTCGGTTGGGATGGCCCCAGCGGCGTTCGCGCAAGGCCCGGGCGACGGGGATGTCCTGTTTCAGGAAAACTGTGCGGTATGCCACGGGCGGGACGCGCGCGGCGACGGGCCGATGACGCCCGCGCTGACCCAGGTTCCGCCGGATCTCACTGGCCTCGCGCGCGCGAATGGTGGTGTATTCCCAGCGGCTGATATCGTGCGCTGGATTGATGGCCGCGATATGATCCCTGCCCACGGCGGACCGATGCCATTGTTTGGCCGCGTGCTGGAAGGAGAGAGCGCGGTCGTTGACGCGCCCGACGGATCACCCGTTTTCACCACCCAGGGTGTTCTTGATATCGTGACCTGGCTCGAGGAAATTCAGGAAGACTGATCAGGGGCGGCGCGCCATCAGGACACCCACCGCCATCAGGGCGATGCCCCCGGCCCGAAGTGGCGTGAGAGACGACTGCTTTGCGCCGAAGAGGGCATAGTGATCGATGGCCGCGGCGGCGATCAGCTGACCTAAGAGGACGAAGAAAACCGCGTTGCCGACGCCGAACTTCGGGGCAATCCATGTGATCGAGAGCACATAGAAGGCGACTAGAACCCCGCCGAGGAACAAGTGCCGGGGTTGGTCGGCGAGGCTGCCCAACGCCCGCACGCCCCCGGTGGCACCCATTGTGATCCCGGCGGCGACGAGGGCCACGAGGAAGAGGACCGTCGCGGCGGCGGCCGGAGATACGATCCGGACGCCCAGGGCGGCGTTCAGGGCCGCGAGGATGGGAATACCGACCCCGGCAAGAAACATGACAGCGGCATATCCAACGGCGGGGGGCATGGGCAGCTCCTTATCTTTCGGTTCTCGAAAGGCATCAGAAATTCCGGCAACTGTCACCTTCTGAATCGAGCGTTGGCCCTGCCAGAACCCGGATGGTGAGTATTCCAAGGTATTTGATCAAGGAGTGGCTCGATCCATAGACTTGTCAGTTGCAGTGACACCTGCATTTCAGGACACTCCTTGGAAAGCATTGGTAGGAGAAACGGCCGTGAACACCTTGCTGTCCGAATGGGCTTTTGCGCGGCAGTTGACGACGGATCTTCTTGATGCAAGCTCCGACAGCGATCTGGATTACCGGCTGCACGCAACATGCGGTGCGTTCTGGAAGCAGTTTCGGCACATCGCCCGCGTCCACGAAGCTTATCTGACTGCGCTGGAGACTGGTCGGATCTCATTTGAAGCCGACGGCTCGTACGATGGAGGCGCTTCAGTCGATGCGCTTCGGAGCCACTTGGAAGACTTGAAGCGCAACCACGACCGGAGTTTTGCGGTGGCCGATCCGGCGGCCACGATCGACTGGTTCGGAGAGGCCATCCCAGTCGAGATTCACCTCGTCCGGCTGCTGACCCACGAAACGCTGCATCATGGTCAGCTGATGCTCTATTGGCGCGCGCTCGGTCATCCGTTCCCGGAAAGCTGGGAGAGTTGGGGCGAGCAATAGTGAACGACTAAGGTGCGAACAAAGTGGCCGTCGCCGTCGCAACCGGTTTGCCGCTGTCTTCGGCGGTCATGGTCGCTCTTGCAAAGGTCAGCGCTTTGCCCGCGCGCACGATCTCAGCGCGACAGAGGATGGCCGTGCCGGGCCCGGGCCGCAGGAATTGGGTGTCGAGATTGGTCGTTGCGAATGGGGTGAACTCGCCTCGGGAGGCAGAGCCCGCAAGGATCATGGACGTGTCCGCCATTGCGGCCAGCGCCTGACCCGAGACGATGCCGCCGACCCGTGCAAGGCGATCGGTCAGGGGCATGCGGGTGGTGACGGCGTCTGGGGAAGCGTCGAGCACCTCGATTCCCAGATCGAGCACCCAGGGGGCGAAGTTTTCGTGAAGGGCTTGTGTCAGATCGGATGGCGTCATGGGGGAAAGCTAGGGAAAGTCTGCGCGCTCTGGAACCCTTGATGCCGATCAATGCGGAAGGTCGCCCTTTGCAGGCAGAGTGGGGGCGAGGTCATAGGGAGCAAGGATATGCAACGGATCATCGCGCTTTTGCTGCTGACGACGGGGGCTGCGACCGCGCAGGGCGCTGTGGAGGGGCAGCGTATCTATGAGAGCCTCTGTGCGGCCTGCCATGGGGTTGAGGCGCGGGGAGACGGGCCGATGGCGCCGGTTCTAGACGTCCTTCCGCCCGATCTGACGGTGCTGGCGCGCGACAATGGCGGGCTCTTTCCGGCGGCGCGGGTTGCGGCGCGGATTGATGGGCGCGATCCCCTTTTGGGACATGGGGGGCCGATGCCGCTGTTCGGCTGGTTTTTTGATGGGGAGGATGTGGCCGTGAAGACCGAAACCGGTCAGCCGATGTTTACAAGCCGGGGCATTGTGGACGTGATGGCCTATCTGGAGGAGATCCAGGAGAACTAGCTGCAAATCCCTTTGATTTCAGCGCCTTTCCAGGGGAGGCTGATGTTCTCGACGGGCACGGTCTCATGGGCGTAGGCGCCAGGAAAAACCTCGCCGACGAGAGATTGCAATCGCGCGGTTCGGGCGCCATCGGGATCGAGCGCGCGGCAGCAGATAAACTCTTCCACGATCACGCCCTGTTGTTCGTATCCATAATCGAGAAAGGGGCGTTCCTCATCGATTTCAATCAGATACGGATCC
Source organism: uncultured Rhodobacterales bacterium (assembly GCA_963922395.1). Classification (GTDB taxonomy): domain Bacteria; phylum Pseudomonadota; class Alphaproteobacteria; order Rhodobacterales; family Rhodobacteraceae; genus Ovoidimarina. The sequence goes on from CAWUIX010000284.1 coordinate 3,953, forward strand.
TCGCTTTCCACATGTTCGAACACAGCCTTGAGCGGGTGATACTCCGTCTCCGCCCGGTTCTGCCATTGCCAGACATGGACCATCTCATGGGCAAACCGCATCGCTTCGCGGAGGTTCATGGCATTGGGATACTCGCTCAGGAAATCGGCGCGCCAGTGTTTGCGGGTGTAATAGACCTGTTCGAAGGTGACGAAGGCCGGAAAGGTGCCTTTGACCGGGACATCCCGGGGCGGCAGGAGCTTTTCACGGCAGGTTGTACGGGGCTTTGGGGGGATCGTCGCGGAGAGTAGGCCGACTGCGGCGCCGCGGGTAATCCGGACACGGGAGGTGTCGAGTTCGGGGCCCATGATCGTGTCGGTGAAGCTCTGTTCCGCCTGTGTCAGAGGACGG
>CAWUIX010000285.1:0-4334 GCA_963922395.1 uncultured Rhodobacterales bacterium
TTCACAAGCGACGGCGTCAGCGAGGCGCAGAACGGCAAGGCGGAAATGTTCCGCCGCCCGAACATTATGAACACGCTCGACTGCATCTATGGTGAGTCAAGCGAATGCGTGCTCAGGCATCTTGTCGGACAGGTAGATGCCTTCGTAGACGGTGCCCCGCAGGCCGACGATCTGACCGTGCTTTCGTTGCGCTTCAGGGCCGACATCGCGGATGGGCCGTGTAGAGAAGACCTCAAGCTGAAAGAGCATCAGCGCTCGGTCTAATTCAGAATCCGGTGACCGATGCTGGGTGTTCCGGGGTCGGTCGTTATGAGCCTGTTTGCGTTCCCCAATCTCTCACGAAGCTCGGCGGTGATCGCTCGCGTTTCGTTGCCATTCCGAATGACCCGCGGCGTGATCAGGATCAGCAGTTCGGTCTTGTCGACATTGTCCTGGCGGCTCCTGAAAAGCCCCCCCACCAGTGGCACGTCGCCAAGGCCAGGCACTTTGTCATTCACCCTATCTTGCGTCTCCGAGATCAGACCGCCCAGAGCGATCGTTTCGCCGTCGCGCACCGATACTGTGGTGCTGATGCTTCTCTGGCTGATCGTCGGGCTGTCGATCCCCGAAGTGCTTGTCGAATCGGCGCTGCTGACTTGTTGGTCAATCTCAAGCGTCAGATGCCCAGAACTCGAAACCCTGGGGCGCACCGACAGGATAACGCCGGTCTGGTTGTAGGTGATCGAATTGACGATCGGCGCGGTCGGATCGGAGGTGTCGACAACGCTTTGCGTAGCGATCGGAACCTCGTCGCCGATCTGCAAAAGTGCCTCTTGGTTATCCAGAACCATAAGGCTCGGCGAAGAGATGATGTTAAGCTCGGTCACCGAATTCAGGGCAGACAGGGTCACCGCAGAATCCGTTCCCTGGAACAGGAAGTTCAGACCCGGGAACACCGGCCCCGTTGTGCCAGCAATATTGTCTGTAAAGTTGCCCGAGAAATCACCATTCTCGAAGAACCAGCGCAGGCCGAATTGCAGGTCATCCGTCAGGTTCACTTCCGCAATCGTCGCCTCAAGCAGAACCTGAACCGGGGTTGTGTCCAGTGCCGGAACCAGCCGCGCGAAGACTTCCTGCTCGGTGCTGTTTCCCCAGACGATCACCGCGTTCTGGCCTTCATCCGCCACAACCTTGGGGGTGCCTTCCACATCTTCGCCCTCGGCTTGGACAACATCGTCCAGCATCTGCTCAAGAATGGGCGCAACGTCCTGGGCGCGCCGGTTCTGTAGCGCATAGATCACCGGGCGGCGCTGCCTCGTTCCAGCTGTGCGATCAAGCTCCCGGATCCACTTTTCAGCCCGCGGCAGGTAGCTCGAACTCTTTGAGATCACCAGAACCGCGCCAAGACGGTTTGACGGCACGAAGGTCACGACACCTTCCAGCGGACCGCCCTGGCCCGACTCGAAAATCACATCCAGCTCCGAGACAACGGAATTCGGCTGCGCCGATTTCAGCGGAACGAGCGCGATGGACTTGCCGGATAGCGTGTCGACGTCAAAGATGTTCACCGCCTCGAGCAGCGAATTCAGCTCGGCCCGATTGCCCCGGATCAGCAAAAGGTTGCGCGTCGGCAGTTCCTGGATGGTGACAGTCTGCCCGGCAATCGGGGTCAGGATCTCGGCCATCTGTGCCGTGTTCACATGCTGAAGCGGCACCGCAACAACCCGCGCGCCTATGCTGCGATCCCCCGCTGCAACCACCTGAGGGGTAGCGGCGCCCAACTGCAAGATCCGCGCCGTACCGTCTCGAAACTCCAGCGTCGCACCGGCCAGCGCCAAAGCGGCCTCAAGCGCTTCAAGCAATTGTTGCTCGTTCAGCGGCATCGAAGTCTGCAACGTGACGGTTCCGGTCACCTCTGGGCTCACAAAGAATGGCCGCTCCAGCACAGTGCCGAAAACCGCCCGCGCCGCTTCCGTCACCGGGACATCAACAAGGTTCAGCGTGTACTCCCCATTGCGGTCCTGCGAAGCGAGCGGAAGTGTCGGGCGCGGCAGGTTGGCGAACTCGTCGGTCCCGGTTTGCCGCGTCGCGCCAGTGCGCTGCCCAAAGAATGAAAATAAGCCACGAGGCTTTGACTCGACAGCCCCACCATTGGGATTTTGCCGGTTCGCAAGAAGGCTGAAATCTCGGGTTTGCCCCTGCGGTTCTTGCGTGCACGAGGCCAAGAGAACCGTGATCACCAATGCTAGACACACGTGTCCTAGGCGGCGCACTACGCCATTGAGCTGGAAATCCATGCTCTGCTCCGTACCTCAATCGGAACCTCGCGCATTCCAAGAAACGGATGACAGATGACGACGCTTCCGGCCGTTTCAGATCTGTAATTCCATCTCTCGCATGTGTTGGCGCCGGTTTGCCTTATATCGTCCGGCGCTCATCCGCGAAGCTCATACTTACTGCCAGTTTCGGTACTAATCCCAACGCACGTGGTGGTCACATCATTTTTGCCAGCTTTCCCAAGGGAATGGCGAGTAGTGCTTTTTCGGTCCCTACAGCATCTTGTTACTCAATTCGAACCGACCACTTTAAAAGTCACACCATGCGAAGCCCGCTAATCTCATTTTCAGCATCGCTTGTCTCTTCTTCGACTTCGCCCCCAAACAGTGCCGTCAGATGTGCTTCGACCTGGGCCGAATGGGCCAGAAGCCTAAAAAGGCACAGATTAATGTCGTCTGCACTGACCGTCTCGGCCTCAAACGATTTCCACAAAACGAAGCTGTCCGAGTTGGGATTATAAGATAAAGCAGCGCCGCCCGTTCGGGCCCCGATCCAACCGAAATCAACCAGCGCTTCGGCAAGGGTTTCCGCATCCGGGCTATGGCCCGCAGCCAGGCTCACCCCAGCCACCAGCTGATCTTGCCCCACCATCATCAGCGCGCAATACCCGCCTGTGCTGTGTTCGAAAAAACAGTTCCCATCCGCGTCAAATGCCAGATCGGCTCCGACATTTGACGCCAGATCGTCCAGCACCTCGCGCACACGCGTCCTTAGTTCCGGTCTCAGGCCAATGCCCATGGTCTCACTCACTCGCTGTTCGTTTCATCACGCTCGCCCGGATCACCTGATATAGGCAGAGGCTTTGTCAAGCTGCTGAAGGACGGCGATATGCATCGCATTGTCCACCTGGTTCATGAAGGCGCGCGGGCCACTGCGTCTTTGCTCATGCATCCCCATTGCACCTCCAACTCTTCTGTAGCGATGACGCCGGCCAACCATGTTATTGTCCTGAAGCCGCGCAGCGTGGTCTTCAAGGCGATCCGCCACATCTTTCATGCGGGCCTTGGTCTCTTCGGAGGGCTTCCAGTTGAACAGATCCTTTCTCGCATCAGCTTCGCGCACCATTGCGTGCAGTGTCGCGATATCGTTCATGGCCTCCTTGTTCTGCGCGATCCACGCGCGGTCCGCGTCGACATTCTGATCGGTATAGCTTGTGCTTCTATCAGACTTCAGATTGTCGCTGACCGCCGTCATCGTGTTGTCAAAGTGGTGGGCGCACTCTTCGACGTTCATCTCAATCATCACAATGCCAAAACCGCCGCCGGCATCTTTCCACATCTGCCGATCAAACCAGAACCTGTTAGAAAGCGGCTTGTCTTCGGTGTGCCCACGCCCCGGCGGGTTTGCAAATAGCCCCGGAAGCTCTTTGTAGCTATCTCTGTGTTCGGCAAGATGGTTTGCCAGGATGCCGTTGGTCGTTGGCTTGATCTTCGCTTTCGCCGCGTTGAAGTCATTCGCGTCGGTCAGCGATACCACACCGCTCTTGGTTTCGTTCAGAAGCGCCTCAAATCGTGAGATCTCCTCGCTCATTGCATTGATCCGCACTTCAAGCTCTTCCGGCAAACCGTCGGAGTTGCGCGTCCAGGCATCAAGCACCTTCTCTTGCGCTGCGCCACCGTCACGCATGGCTGCCACGTCGTCAGCGTGATCTTCGGTAAACGCCGTCCATGCCGCTGACTGACCCCACTCCTGAAGCTTCTGCTTAGCGCGCATCTCTACGGCTTCGTCGTACTTGGGATCTTCGAAATTCAGAGAGGCGACAATGGCAAGCTGCACCATGCGATTGGCCTGCAAGCGCTTCACGCCGCTGGTCAGGCTCTTGTACTCTTGGCCCAGTTTGTCGAGATGCGCACGGATTTCTTCATTCGATTCCTGCAGGAACCGCAACCCGTTCAGGTTCGCCTCAAGCTCTGCAAAGTTGTCGGCAACCTGATCCGCGCCGCTGTCTTTCAGGCCCGAGACCAGGGCATTTGCCCGATCCTCTTTCCGGATCTCGTCCGCACCAGCTTCGATCGAGT
>CAWUIX010000286.1:0-4321 GCA_963922395.1 uncultured Rhodobacterales bacterium
AGGCGGGGCGGGCGAACTACACCGGCCTCGCGGACAAGGCGGCACGGGCCTACGCCCCGGTCGTGCACCTTCTCGCCTTCGCCGCGTTCCTCGCCTGGATGTGGATCAGCGGCGGCGATACCCGCCTTGCGCTGAACATCGCCGTCGCCACCTTGATCATCACCTGCCCTTGCGCTCTGGGTCTCGCCGTACCTGCGGTAACGGCGGTCGCCTCAGGGCGCCTCTTCCGGCGCGGAACGCTGATTAAATCCGGAACAGCGCTCGAACGTCTGGCCGAAGTGGATACGGTCGTCTTTGACAAGACCGGAACACTGACAATCGGCGCCCCAGTCTCAATCGGTCTGGATCAACATGCTCCCGGGGACATGGCCCTCGCAGCGGCATTAGCACAGCACTCTGACCATCCGCTCGCAAAAGCCCTTGCAGCCGACCTGGACCAGCGCGGGGTCACGCCCGCAAACGTCACCAACATCCGTGAAATTCCGGGACAAGGGATCAAGGGGCAGTTCGGCACCGACACCGTACGCCTGGGCCGCGCCGCCTGGACGGGCGCAGCACCGCTCAATGAGACGGCCAGCTACCTATCCGTCGGTGAGGTCCCACGCTGTGCAATCCGCTTCACCGACGCTCCACGCCATGGCGCCGAAGGCGCAATCGCTGGCCTGTCCGACCGTGGATACAAGGTCCTCCTCCTGTCCGGCGACACCGAAGCCGCAGTGGCAAACTTTGCCCACCGGTTGGGGATCGACGCATTCCGCGCCGCGGTTTCGCCAGAGGACAAGGCTCAAACCCTGACCGATCTGGCCGAAAACGGCCGCACGGTCCTGATGGTGGGCGACGGGCTGAACGACACGGCCGCGCTCGCCGCCGCCCATGTCTCGGCCTCCCCGGCTTCTGCTTTGGAAGCGGCCCGCGCCGCCTCCGACATCGTCTTGACCGGCGAAAGCCTTGCAGACATCCCCCACATTCTCGATGTGGCCATCAGCGCCCGCCGCCGGATCCGCGAGAACTTCATAATCTCCACAATCTATAACGTCGTCGCCATCCCAATCGCGCTTGTCGGCCTGGCAACGCCTCTGGCGGCGGCCCTCGCGATGTCCGCCTCATCGATTTCTGTCTCGCTCAATGCTATGCGGGTCAAACGATGACCGTTCTCGTCTACCTGATCCCCGTCTCTCTCGGTCTTGGCGCCCTCGGCCTCGCGGCCTTCTTCTGGGCACTCCGCGCGCGTCAATTCGAGGACCCCGAAGGCGACAGCCAGCGCATTCTCACAGAAGACTACGACGACAAACCGAAGCAGTAGCCGGTCGGCGGGCTATTTCGCCCGTTCAACGAGCTCCAGCACCCGTGGTCCCATCGCCTCGACAATCTGTGCCACACCATCTGCATTCGGATGGATCCCATCCGCCTGCATCAGTGTCGCGATCGCCGTTGCGCGATCCCCCGCCTCGGTGATCGGCGCCAGAAAGTCCGAGTGATAAAGCGCACCGTACGCCTCGGCCAACTCGGGATAAATCGCTTCAAACTCCGCCTGATACTCAGGTCCATAATTCCCCGGCACCGCTATCCCAACCAGCAATACCGGCACAGACTGTTCCGTGGCGGCCTTCAGGACCCCGTCCAGATTGGTCCGCGCCGTCGCGGGCTCAATCCCCCGCAACACGTCGTTCCCCCCTAACGCCACGATCAACGCATCGACCTCCTGCGTCAGGGTCCAGCCGATCCGCGACAGCCCGCCCTGTGTGGTGTCGCCAGACACACCGGCATTGACGACAACCGCGTCTGCCCCTTGCGCTGAAAGCCAGCTTTCAAGCTGCGGGACAAAGCCAAATTCCGGCACCAGGCCATAGCCTTGGGTCAGGCTGTCCCCCAGTGCCGCAATGGTCACTTCCTCGGCAAAAGCCGGCGCGGAGACAAACATCGCAGCAAAGATAAGGTTGCGAGCGCTTCGGAACGCCCCATATGCGCAGGAACCGATCCGACAAATGGCCCGACCCATGACCGACACCGTTCTGTCCCTGAACGACGCGCGCCTGTCCCTTGATGGCAACGCCGGGCGCGTCGATATCCTGCACGGGATCACGCTCTCCATACAGAAAGGAGAGACGATTGGACTGACGGGCCCCTCTGGATCTGGCAAGTCTTCACTCCTCATGCTCATGGGCGGCCTCGAACGCGCCACTGGGGGCGAAGTGCGCACGCTGGGCCAGGACCTGTCGGCCCTGAACGAAGATGCGCTCGCCCGCCTCCGTCGGGATCATATGGGCGTGGTTTTCCAATCCTTCCACCTTATTCCGACAATGACCGCGCTGGAAAACGTGGCAATCCCGCTGGAACTCGCTGGAAGCGACGACGCCTTCGACCGCGCTGAAGCGGAACTTGCGCAGGTTGGCCTGAAAGACAGAACCCACCATTACCCAGCCCAGATGTCCGGCGGAGAGCAGCAACGCGTGGCGCTGGCCCGTGCCGCCGCCCCGCGCCCCGACATCCTTCTCGCCGACGAACCCACAGGTAACCTCGACGGGACCACTGGCGAGGCGATCATGGACCTCCTCTTCGGCCTGCGCGAACGTCATGGCGCCACGCTTGTCCTTGTGACTCACGCGCCCGAGCTCGCCCGCCGATGCGACCGCGTGATCCGCCTGCGCGACGGGCAACTGGAGACTGACCCGCTCAGCGAGGCCGCCGAATGAACTTGTCCCTCGCATGGCGGATCGCCCTGCGGGAACTGCGCGGCGGCATCGCCGGGTTCCGCGTGTTCCTTGCCTGTCTCGCGCTAGGGGTCGCCGCCATTGCGGCCGTGGGCACCGTCCGCGAAAGCATCACATCGGGGTTGGAGCGTGAAGGCGCGACCATCCTCGGCGGTGATGCCGCCATTGAACTGACCTATCGCTTTGCCACAGACAACGAACGCGCTTGGCTCGAAGGGAACAGCCTCGCCGTTTCCGAAATCGTCGATTTCAGGTCCATGGCCACTGTCTCGCGCGGCGATACGGCAGAGCGCGCCCTGACCCAGGTAAAGGGCGTGGACGCCGCCTATCCGATCTATGGATCAGTAGGGCTAGACCCCGAAATGCCGCTCAGTGATGCCCTGGACGACCGCGGCGCCGCCATGGACAAGGTCCTCGCTGACAGGCTCGCCCTTTCGCCCGGCGATACGTTCCGACTCGGGACTGCAACCTTCACCCTGCGCGCGATCCTCGACCTCGAACCTGACGCAGCAGCAGGCGGGTTCGCGCTGGGCCCGCGAACACTCGTCCGCACAACGGACCTCGACGGCAGTGGCCTCCTCTCCCCCGGCACCTTGTTCGAAACAGAATACCGCATGCGCCTCGACCCCGCTGTGGATCTCGGCACCCTCCAAACGGAGGCAAGCAATGCCCTCGACGGCGCCGGCCTCCGCTGGCAGGACCGCCGCAACGGGGCGCCTGGCATCAATGATTTCGTGGATCGATTGGGCGCCTTCCTCGTCCTTGTCGGGCTTGCAGGCCTCGCCGTTGGCGGCGTGGGCGTCAGCGCAGCTGTGCGAAGCTATCTCGAACGCAAGACCGCAACCATCGCGACGCTGAAAACACTCGGCGCCGAACGCGGCACAGTCTTCCTGACCTACCTCATCCAAATAGGTATCCTCACCGTTCTTGGCATTATCCTCGGCTTGGCCCTCGGCGCACTCGTCCCCCTTGCCTTCGCTCCAATCATCGAAGCAAGCCTTCCGGTCCCTGCCGCCTTCGCGATCTATCCTGTGCCACTGATGGAAGCAGCGCTCTACGGCACGCTCGCAGCCCTCCTCTTCACCCTCTGGCCCCTGGCCCGCACCGAAGAGATCCGCGCCGCCGCCCTGTTCCGCGATGTGGTCGCTCGCGCGAAGGCCTGGCCACGCCCGATCTGGATTGCAGCAACGGCGGGACTGCTCGCAGCCCTCGTCGGCTTCGCGGCCTGGTTCTCCGGCCTTGCAATCCTAACACTCTGGTCCGCTGGCGGGCTGGTCGCCGCCTTCATCGTCCTCCTGCTCGTGGCCGAAGCAACGCGCTGGCTTGCGCGATACCTCGCCCGCACCCGCACGTTCCGGGGCAGATCGACCGCCCGCCTCGCCCTTGCCTCCGTCGGAGGTCCCGCCGCTGAAACCCGCTCTGTCGTGCTCTCTCTTGGTCTTGGCCTTACCGTCCTCGCGGCGATCGGCCAGATCGACGCAAACCTCCGCGGCGCCATCGCCCGGGATCTCCCCGAAGTGGCACCGTCCTACTTCGTCGTCGACATCCAGAACGACCAACTCGCCGGGTTCCTGGGCCGCCTTGACGACCTGGACGGCGTGGAAACGGTC
>CAWUIX010000287.1:0-4318 GCA_963922395.1 uncultured Rhodobacterales bacterium
CTGAATTCGGTCTGGGAAGGTCTGTCCGCGGTATTCTCGCCGGAGTTTGAGGCGACAATAGGCGGCGTGGCTGGCGAAGAACAGGCGCGCGCTTTGGTCGATAGCGCGCTGGAAGGCCGTACCCAGGTAAACACCGGCGTCGATGGGGCAGGGTCTACGATCTTTTCGGTCGCGACACCGATTGTCGTGAATGGTGAGGCCGTCGGCGTCGTGGCCCTGACATCTGCCTCGGGAGAGATCGACGAACTCGTCCGGAACGAGCGCGAACAAGTCTTGCAGATGTTCGTGATCGCGATCCTTGTTTCCATCGGCCTGTCACTTGTTCTCGCCTCCACAATCGCCAACCCACTTTCGGATTTGGCGGCCGCGGCAGAGATCGGGCGGGACAGGAATTCACGCAAACTGAGCCCGGCACGGGTTCGCATCCCGGATCTGACGGCCCGGCCCGATGAGATCGGCCGATTGTCTGGCGCTTTGCGCGGGATGGTGGCCGCGCTCTATGATCGTATTGATGCGAACGAACAGTTCGCCGCCGATGTGGCCCATGAGATCAAAAACCCGCTGGCGTCGCTGCGATCCGCCATCGGAACGCTGCGCGTGATCAAAAAGGATGAGCAGCGCGCGAAACTCCTCGACGTGATTGAACACGATGTACGTCGGTTGGACCGGTTGGTGTCGGATATCTCCAACGCCTCGCGGCTCGACTCTGAGCTGGTGAAAGAGGACGAGGAAACCTTCAACCTCATCAAGATGATCCGTGGCCTCAGCGACCACCTTGGGTCCGAGGCAAAGGGCAAGGGCATCGAATTCATCACCGATCTGCCCTCGGAGCCGATTATCATCGACGGTCTCGAAAGCCGCCTGGCACAGGTGTTCGTCAACCTGATTACGAATGCGATTTCCTTCTGCGATGACGGGGACGCAATCCGCGTCTGGGCGCGAAAGCGCGACAACCGTGTTCTGGTGGTCGTCGAAGATACCGGCCCAGGCATTCCTGAGAGCGCTCTGACAAAGGTTTTCAACCGGTTCTACTCTGAACGACCGGCCAACCACTTTGGCAACAATTCAGGCCTTGGACTTGCGATTTCCAAACAGATTGTCGAGGCCCATGGCGGGGTGATCTGGGCCGAGAACATCCGCCCGACAGAGGCTGACGCAGCCTCGGAACCCCTGGGCGCGCGCTTTGTCGTCGGACTGCCGGTCTGACCCGATGGGTCGGTCGGCGGATGATCCCATCGCACTCACAGATTTGCCGGGAAACGGTGGCGTGGTCCACGCGACGACCGTGGCGGTGGGTCAGCGAGCGCTTTTGATAGTGGGCGCCTCAGGCACCGGAAAGTCGTCACTAGCACTTCGTATGATCGCTTTGGGGGCCAAGCTCGTCGCGGATGATCGAGCGGTCCTTCGCGCTACGGCTGATGGTCCCCCCGTTGCCTCTGTCCCGCCGTCAATTGAAGGGATGATCGAAGCAAGAGGAGTCGGTCTCCTGCGGGTGAATGTAGCCCCGCCAACGCGTGTCGGTGCGGTCCTTGACCTTGACCAAACGGAAACAGATCGCCTGCCGCCGCGACGCACAGTTTCGATATGTGGCTGCGACATTCCGCTCCTTCACAATGCGGACAGCCCCCATTTTCCTGCCGCTCTGATGGCCTACCTACGGGGCGGAATGGTTGAAGAATGACCCAAGAGACGTCTTTGTCTGCAACACCTGTTGCCCTCGTGACTGGCCCGTCCGGTGCCGGCCGCTCCACTGCGATCAACGCGCTCGAAGACTTCGGCTTTGAAGCGATCGACAATATGCCGTTGTCGCTTGTTCCGAGACTGCTAGACGGGCGACCCGCTCCAGGTCCTTTGGCGCTTGGAGTGGACACGCGAACCCGGGACTTTACGGTCGATGCGCTCTTAGACGCTCTCGCGATCCTTCGATCCGAAGCGGCTTACGAGACCCGGCTCCTCTACCTAGATTGCCGCTCCGATCAAGTGATCCGGCGATTTTCAGAGACCCGCCGACGTCATCCCTTTGCGCCGGACCTGCCAATTGCCGAGGCGGTGGAACGGGAACGGGCCCTTACACGGCCATTGATTGATGCCGCGGATATCCTGATCGACACATCCGATCTTTCGCCTCACGAACTGCGGGCAGCACTTACTCGTTACTTCTCTCTTGAGGATGGGCCGGGTCTTCAGATCTCGGTGATGAGCTTTTCGTTTAAGCGCGGCGTCCCCCAAGACCTCGACACGGTGTTTGACGTCCGCTTTCTGGCTAATCCGCATTGGGACGATGCTCTCCGCCTGTTGGACGGAACAGACGCACGCGTGGCGGCGCATGTAGAAGCAGACCCGAACTTTCAGGCTTTCTTCGCGCGGGTGGCTGCCCTCATGTTATCCCTGCTGCCGGCGTATCTGGCAGAGGGGAAAACAAACCTCTCGATTGGGTTTGGGTGCACAGGCGGGCGGCATCGTTCTGTCGCGATTGCCGAAAAACTCGGTAAGACCCTTGCAGAAGCCGGGTGGCGGGTGTCAATTCGGCATCGCGAACAGGATCGGACACGATCCTGATGGTGGAAGGGGTGGCCGGCGTGATCGGCATCGTGATCGTGGCGCATGGAGGGCTCGCGCGGGAATACCGTGCGGCTGTTGAACATGTAGTCGGCAAGCAGCCCGGCATCGTCGCGATCGCGATTGAGCCCGATGATGATCGATCAGCCAAAGAGCTCGAAATCTGCAAAGCTGCGGACCAGGTCGACACGGGCAGCGGCGTCGTTGTTGTGACAGACATGTTTGGCGGATCGCCGTCTAACCTCTCTCTGTTGGCTTGCCGCCCACAGGATCGGAAGATCCTCTATGGCGCGAACCTGCCCATGCTTGTGAAGCTTGCAAAGAGCCGGAAGAAGCCGCTTCCCGACGCAATCTCTGCGGCTCTGGCTGCGGGACGAAAGTATATCGACAGTTTCGATGGACCCGTGAGATAAAGCATTATGGACGGAGGGACGCAGCGCACGCTGCAAATCATAAACGAAAAGGGTCTTCATGCGCGCGCCTCGGCCAGGCTTGTCGAGGTTGTGGAGGCGCATGATGCATCTGCCGAAGTCTCCAAGGATGGTGTTTCTGCCTCAGGGGACAGTATCATGGGGCTCTTGATGCTTGCGGCTTCCAAGGGAACGTCGATACAGGTAGAAACGACGGGACCCGAGGCGAAGAAGCTGGCCGACGCACTAGAGTCGTTGGTGGCGGATCGCTTTGGGGAAGATATTTAAACCGCGGTCGAAGGGAGGCCAATCGACCTTGGTGGACAGCACACAAATCCGCCCGGCCGCCGTTCGGCGACCCAGGGGCGGAACACAGGGACAGAGCCAGCAAACCCGCCTCATGTTGGGGCAGGGCGATGGAACCAATCTGTCGGACCAACCCTATGACCGGCGTCGCCTTTCCTATGCGACAACGTTTGACCACCCGCTGCAGCGCACCTTCATCCAGGCGATGGAGCTTCTGACCGGCAAACTGCATCTGTTGCGTTTGATCCGGAAATTCGAGGCGATGGGCGTGCCGTATGGCCAACCGTTCTGGGCACAGGCCCTTGGTGTCATGGGGATCACGCTGGACACGCCGGACACAGAAATTGCACGCATCCCGAAAGATGGGCCATTGATCATCACGGCGAACCACCCGCACGGGCTTGTGGACGGGATGGTGCTTGGCGAGCTCGTGGGGCGGGTACGGACCGATTACAAGATCCTCACGCGATCCCTTCTGACAGGTGTGGGTGAAATCGACGAGTTTATGCTGCCGGTCCCCTTTGCGCATGAAGAGGACGCGCTTCAGCAAAACCTGGAGATGCGCAAGAAAGCGATGGCGCATCTCGGAGACGGCGGCGCAATCGTTCTCTTCCCCTCCGGTGTGGTCGCGTCGTCCGATAGCTGGTTTGGTCCGGCAATCGAGCGGGAGTGGAATCCCTTTACGGCCAAGATGATCCATCGCTCTGGTGCCCAGGTCGTGCCGATCCGGTTCCCTGGGCAGAACAGCCGCGCTTATCAGATCGCGAACCGGGTGTCGGCGCCATTGCGGCAAGGCTTGTTGCTGAATGAGGTGCGCCACGCGCTCAACAAGCCACAGCGGCCGATTGTCGGGCATCCTCTGACAGAGGAAGAGATCAAGGCGTGGTCCGGAAACCCGCGCGGGTTTATGGCCTGGTTGAGGGACCGCACTTTGAACCTGTCGCCCGAGGACTGATGGTGGCACGGGGGGGGGGGGGGGGGGCCCCCCCCCCCCCCCCCGGGGGGTGGGGAAAGAAACAGAGCGGGGGGGGCAGCGGGGGGGG
>CAWUIX010000288.1:0-4318 GCA_963922395.1 uncultured Rhodobacterales bacterium
CGTCCTGGGTGTCCCTGTGGCATACTTTCCGCGATTGCGCTTGCCCGACCCAACTCTCGATCGTGCCACTGGCGTGCTCGCTCCACGGTTCCGGACCCGAACCCAGCTCGGCACCGGTATTCGCCTGCCCTACTTTATAAAGATCGGCGATCACGCCGACCTGACCCTCGCCCCCTACCTGTCCGGGCGCACCACAACCCTGGAAACCAGGTACCGTCAGGTCTTCCCTACCGGCGAGTTCGCACTTGAAGGCGCACTGAGCGACGATGAAATCCGCCCCGGGGACACCCGCGGATACCTTTTCGCTGAAGGGAGTTTTCGGCTTCCAAACGAGTTCTTGCTGAGCTTCGATCTCGAACTGGTGACTGATGAATCCTACCTCTTCGACTACGACTATTCCGACAAGGACCGTCTCGACAGCGGCCTCTTTCTGAGCCGCACGCGCGATGATCAGCTGTTCTTCGCAGGCGCCACCTCGTTCCGAACCCTCAGGGCGTCGGAAGTTGAAACGTCCGAAGAGCTGCCAAATGAGGTTCTTGAGTTCAGCCTTCGGCAAAGGGTCACCCAAAATCCCCGCTACGGCGCGCTTTGGACTTTCGCGGAAGCGGACCTGGTCGCCCGGCCATCCGACACCCCTGGCGACGGCAGGGATGTCTCCCATATCACGGCGGGCGCAGACTGGCTCACCACGCATATTCTTCCCCTGGGCTTTGTCCTCGAGGCTGAGGCCGAAGCTGCATTTGACGTCTACTTCGTCTCCGAAGATCCCGAGTTCGACAGCCAGCTCGAACGCACCCGCACCGGTGGCGCTGTCACCCTTCGCTGGCCCCTTGAAGCCCGCGAAAGCGCGGGCGCCCGCCACCTGCTCGAACCCACGCTCCAACTGGCCTGGAGCGAGGCCTCAGGCGACGATGTTCCCAACGAGGACAGCACCGTCGTCGAACTCGACGAAGCAAACCTCTTCTCCCTCTCGCGTTTCCCGGGCACCGACGAATACGAAGAAGGCCTCCGTCTGAACTACGGCCTGACATGGACGCGACATGACCCGGGCGGATGGTCGATCGGTGTGACCGTTGGCCGGATCTATCGGTTTGATACACCCGATCAGTTCGGCGCCGACACCGGCCTTTCCGGCACCTCCTCCGACTGGCTCGCAGCCGCGCATTACGCCTTGTCCAACACGTTTCGTGTTACCTCCCGGTCCCTCATCGCCGACAACCTCGATGTCTCCCGGTCTGAAACCCGGTTCGAGTGGCGCACCGACCGGCTGAACCTCATCGGCAGTCATCTCTGGCGCGCCGCCGAGCCGTCTGAAGACCGCTTCGACGATCTCTCGGAACTGGCTCTGGACGGCAGTTACTGGCTCGACGACAACTGGCGCGCCTCCAGCGAATGGCGCTTCGATGCCGACACCTCAAAAACCACCCGTGCGGGCGTTGGGTTACTCTATCAGAACGAATGCCTTGCCGTGGACCTTTCCCTCTCGCGCCGCTTTACCAGTTCGTCTAATGTCGAGCCTGCCACCGAACTCGATCTTCAGATCTCTCTGGCGGGCTTCGGCGGCGGCGGCGAGAGGCGGGCCGCCAGACGAAAATGCAAAGGATGAGATCCCGCGTGCAACTGGTTCGAATGGCAATGAAAACACTGGCCATAGGTGCCATGGCGCTGACCCTATACATCCCGGCACCGGCCGAGGCGCAAGGCAGCTTCGCCCCGATCATCCGCGTCAATGACAAGGTGATCACGCGCTACGATGTGGACCAGCGCCTGCGCCTCCTGGACGTCCTTGGTGCGGGCGGAACAGAAGAAGACACTGCCCGCGAGGTTCTGATCAACGAACGCCTGCAACTCCAGGCCGCCGAAGAAATCGGCTTGGCCCTGACGGACACCGGTCTCGAAGACGGGATTGCAGAGTTTGCAGGCCGCGCAAACACGACCCCAGAGAATTTCCTTGCCGTCCTCGATCGGGGCGGCGTCGACCGCGAAACCTTCGAAGATTTTGTTACCGCTGGCATTCTTTGGCGCGAAGTCGTGCGTCTCAGATTTGCTGAACGCGCCCAGGTCGGTGAAAACGACGTGGAACGCGCGGTCGAACTGGCAAGTTCCGGCGGCGGCGCTCGTGTCCTCCTGTCCGAGATCATCCTTCCGGCACGCAACCCACAGGAAGCCGCCCAGGCCGAAGAGCGCGCCGCGCAACTCCGTAATATCAACGGATTTCAGGCCTTCGCCGCCGCAGCCCAGAACTTTTCAGCCTCGCAAAGCCGCGGGCGCGGCGGGCGGATCGACTGGTTGCCAATCTCGAACCTGCCACCACAACTCCGGGCGGAACTGCTCACCCTCCCACCGGGCGGCGTGACAGAACCCCAAAGGCTCGGCAATGTCATCGCCATCTTCCAGCTGCGCGAGCTGCAGGAGGTCCCGCCCGAGGCGCCGGAGGTGCTCTCGCTGGAATACGCTGAGTTCCGCATTCCGGGCGGCGATCTGGGAGACGCGCAAAAGATCGCAAACAGCGTCGACACCTGCGACGATTTTTATGGCGTCGCACACAAGTTGCCGGAAGATCGGCTGCTTCGCGAGGTCCGTGCTGTCGAGGAGATCCCACAAGACGTGCGCACGGCCCTGACCAATCTCGATGCCAACGAAACCTCGATCGCGGTGCGCCGCGGCACGACGCAACTGGTCCTGATGCTCTGCGGACGGACCACAGCTGCGAATGAAGAAATCGACCGTGCCGCAATCCGCGGCCAGCTGATCAACCAGCGGATCGAAAGCTACGCCACCGGTTACCTCTCCGAACTCCGCTCTGACGCCCAGATCATAGATCTGCAATGACCGCGCCCCTTGCGCTGACCTGCGGGGAACCGGCCGGCGTCGGGCCCGAAATCGCGGCCGCCGCATGGGCGACGCTCCGGGATACTCTTCCCTTCGTCTGGATCGGCGACCCAGCTCACCTGCCCGCCGGAACACCCACGGCCCTCATCGACACGCCCGAAGACGCCGCCCGCCACGCTGCAACGGCCCTTCCGGTCCTCGCCCATCCCTTCCCGTCGTCGGCCCCCCCCGGGGCCCCCGCCCCCGCGAACGCCGCTTCTGTGATCGATGTCCTGACGCGCGCCATCGACCTGACCGCCGAAGGGCGAACAGCGGCCATCGTCACCGCCCCAATCTCCAAGAAGGCTCTCATCGACGGCGCAGACTTCGCCTACCCCGGACACACCGAATTCCTCGCCGCCCGCGTCGGTGTCTCCCGCGTCGTCATGATGCTCGCCTCTGACATGCTGCGCGTCGTGCCCGCAACGATCCACATCCCGCTCGAAGCAGTCCCCGCCGCGCTCACCCCTGAGCTTCTGGAGGACACGGTCCGGATCACCCATGCCGGCCTCAAACGCGACTTCGGCATCGCGCGCCCCCGGATTGCCCTGTCCGGCCTGAACCCCCACGCGGGCGAAGGCGGCGCCATGGGCCGCGAAGAGATCGAGATCATCCGTCCGACCATCGAACGGCTCACGGCTGAAGGCCTCAACCTGATCGGCCCGCTCCCAGGCGATACGATGTTCCACGCCGCGGCCCGCGCTCGCTACGACGCGGCCATCGCCATGTATCACGACCAGGCCCTGATCCCGATCAAGACGCTCGATTTCGACGGCGGCGTGAACGTGACTTTGGGCCTCCCCTTCATCCGGACCTCGCCTGACCACGGCACCGCCTTCGACATCGCAGGCCAGGGCCGCGCGAACCCCACATCGCTCATAAACGCCCTGCGCCTCGCGTGCGAAATGGCCGACCGCCGCGCAACCGAACCACCGGAGGAGCCACACCCATGATCCGCCACATCGTGCTCCTCACCTTCAAACCCGAGGCGACCGCCGAGGACCGCCAAGCGGTCCGCGACGCCGTCGAAGCCTTCGCGCAGGACATCCCCGACATCCGCGCCCTCACCTGTGGCGAAAACATCGGCTCTGGCCCGAACCACCACGACTTCGCCGTCGTTGCCGACTTTGACGATTTGGCCGCCTTCCGCCGCTACATCGACAGCGACGCCCACAGGGACTACGTCGCCGGCCCCGCACAGGCGGTCGCAAAACTCGCCGCCATCCAGCACGAGTTCTGATCCCACCCCTTCATCTGGCCAGAAATATCCCGGGGTGTGGGGCAGCGCCCCACAAAGATCAACGATGGTGGACAGCCCGCGCGCCCTCTGCCACACCGCACCCCCATGGGCACGATCGACAACCTCCCCCCCTTGCGCACCGTGATCGCCGCACACGGTCTGACCGCGAAGAAGGCGCTCGGCCAAAACTTCCTCCTCGACCTGAAC
>CAWUIX010000289.1:0-4313 GCA_963922395.1 uncultured Rhodobacterales bacterium
GTTAACCGATGATCGCGTTCAACGTCGCGCTCGGACGCATCACGGCAGCCGTCTTCACCGGATCGGTGTGGTAGTATCCGCCGGTATCTGCCGCCGCGCCCTCTGCCGCCCTTAACTCGGACAGGATCGCGTCCTTCCCGTCCCGTAGGGCCGACGCCATCGGTGCAAAATGCGCAGCGAGTGCCGGATCGTCCGTCTGCTCCGCCAACGCCTCGGCCCAATGGAACGCAAAGAAGAAATGGCTGGTCCGCGTATCGTTCTGACCGATCTTCCGCTCCGGCGAGTGTCCGTGTTCCAGGATCGCCTTCGTCGCCACATCCACTGCAGCACCCAGAACAGAAGCTGCTTTGTTTCCAGAGGTTTCCGCGAGGAAATTGAACGATTCCCCAAGTGCGCAGAATTCACCCAGACTGTCCCACCGCAGGTGGTTTTCCGCCTGAAGCTGTTGCACGTGCTTTGGGGCAGATCCACCAGCGCCCGTCTCAAACAGGCCCCCGCCCTGCATCAGCTTTACAATCGACAGCATCTTTGCCGACGTGCCCAACTCCAGGATCGGGAACAGGTCGGTCAGGTAGTCCCGCAGAACATTCCCCGTGATCGCAATCGAGTCTTTGCCCGCCCGGATCGTCTCCAGCGAGGCCCGCGTCGCCGCACGCGGCGCCATGATCTCAAAGTTGCCGGTCACGCCTGCCGCGTCCAGCATGGGAACCACGTACTTGATCAGCTCCGCATCATGCGCCCGCGTCTCATCCAGCCAGAAAATCGCCTGCGCGCCCGTTGCCGCCTGACGGCTGATGGCGAGGCGCACCCAGTCTTCGATTGGGGCTTTCTTGGTCGAAGACGAACGCCAGATATCGCCCGCACCGACCGCATGCTCGTGCAGGACATCCCCGTTGGCCGCGACGTAGCGGACGGTCCCGTTGGTCGGCAGCTCAAAGGTGGTCGGGTGCGAGCCATACTCTTCCGCCTTCTGCGCCATCAGACCGATGTTCTGAACCGCGCCGGCCGTGGCCGGGTCTAAGGCCCCGGTTTCTTTAAAGTAATTAATGGTCTCGTCATAGACCGGGGCATAGGACCGGTCCGGGATCACGCACTTACAATCCGCCGGCTGCCCATCCGGGCTCCAGCCCTTGCCGCCTGCACGGATGACCGCCGGCATCGACGCGTCGATGATCACATCCGACGGCACATGCAGGTTCGAAATCCCGCGATCGGAATCGACCATGTACATCGGCGGCTGCGCATCCATCGCGGCCGCAATGTCCGCCTCAATCGCCGCGCGGGTGTCTTCGGGCAGCTCTGCAATCTTCGCTTCCAGATCACCGATCCCGGAGTTCGGGTTGACCCCAATCCCCTCCAAAGTGGACCCGTGTTTGGCGAAGACGTCTTCCAAATAAACCGAAACGGCGTGCCCGAAGAGGATCGGGTCGGAAACCTTCATCATCGTGGCCTTCAGGTGCAGCGAGAACAGCACACCCTGCGCCTTGGCATCCGCCACCTGCTCTTTCAGGAACGCCCGCAGTGCGGCCGCGGACATGAACGTCGCATCAACCACAGTGCCTGCCTCAAGCGCCAGCCCGTCCTTGAGCACAGTCTCGCTGCCGTCAGCCCCGGTGAACACGATCTTTGCCGGACCCGCCTGTGCGTCGCTCACCGTGACAGAGGTTTCATTCGCGAAGAAATCGTTCCCCGTCATCGAGGATACATGCGTCTTGCTGTCCGCGACCCAGGCCCCCATCGAATGTGGGTTGGCCTGAGCATAAGCTTTCACAGCACCAGCCGCGCGCCGATCGGAGTTGCCTTCCCGAAGAACCGGGTTCACAGCCGAACCTTTGATCGCGTCGTATTTCGCCCGGATCGCTTTCTCTTCATCCGTCGCCGGATCTTCGGGGTAATCGGGCAGCGCGTACCCCTGCCCCTGCAACTCCGCAATCGCCGCCGTAAGCTGCGGCACAGAGGCCGAGATGTTCGGAAGCTTGACGACATTTGCAGTCGGCGTCTTCACCAGATCGCCAAGAATGGCGAGGTCATCTGATTGCCGCTGCGCCTCGGTCAGAACCTCAGGAAAGGCTGATATGACACGCCCGGCCAAAGAGATATCCCGCGTGCCGACTGTGATCCCGGCGGGCGCGGCAAAGGCCTGAATGATCGGCAGAAGCGAAGCGCTCGCCAGCTCCGGCGCCTCATCGACCTTGGTGTAAATGATATCCGGCTCAGACATGGGTTCGGCCTCCGCAAATCGGGGTTTGGACCACGCCCCATGCCTCATTCGGCCCGGAGCGGTCTCTCTTTCAGAATTGCCCTTCGGGTAGCGAAGCGGCCTCGACAAGTCAATGCATACAACTGTATACAAACGCGCGAATCTGGGGATTTGGCCCGCGACTTGGCGCCGCACGACCCGAAACCCCTGCCCCTTCCAAACGTCGCCCGCTAGGGTGTTTCCAACGCACCCGCGGTCCCCGCATATCGGAGTGAGAGATGTCAAAGATCAAGGTAGAGAACCCCGTTGTCGAGCTCGATGGCGACGAGATGACCCGGATCATGTGGGCGTTCATCAAGGAAAAGCTGATCCTGCCCTACCTGGATATCGACCTTCTTTACTACGACCTCGGCATCGAAGAGCGGGACCGGACCGAAGACCAGATCACCATCGACGCGGCGGAAAAGATCAAGGAGGTCGGCGTCGGCGTCAAATGCGCGACGATCACACCCGACGAGGCGCGGGTCGAAGAGTTCGGGCTGAAAAAGATGTGGCGCTCGCCCAACGGGACGATCCGGAACATCCTGGGCGGCGTCGTCTTTCGCGCCCCGATCATCTGTAAAAACGTCCCGCGCCTTGTGCCCGGCTGGACCCAGCCGATTGTGATCGGACGCCATGCCTTTGGCGACCAATACAAAGCCACGGACATCAAGTTTCCGGGCGCTGGCAAGCTGACCCTCAAATGGGAAGGCGCGGATGGCGAGGTGATCGAGCGCGAGGTCTATGACGCGCCGTCCTCCGGCGTCTACATGGGCATGTACAACCTCGATCAGTCGATCGAGGACTTTGCCCGCGCCTCGTTCAACTACGGTCTGTCCCTCGGCTGGCCGGTCTACCTGTCCACCAAGAACACCATTCTGAAGCAGTATGACGGCCAGTTCATGCTGATCTTCCAGCGGATCTTCGAGGAGGAATTCAAAGACAAGTTCGACGCCGCCAGCATCGAATATCAGCACCGGCTGATCGACGATATGGTGGCTTCTGCCATGAAGTGGTCCGGCGGATTTGTCTGGGCCTGCAAGAACTACGATGGCGACGTCCAATCCGACACCGTTGCACAGGGGTTCGGATCCCTTGGGCTCATGACCTCGCAACTGATGACGCCCGATGGCAGCATCGTCGAGGCCGAAGCAGCCCACGGAACGGTCACCCGCCACTACCGCCAGCATCAGGCAGGCAAGGCGACGTCGACAAACTCGACCGCCTCGATCTTTGCCTGGACCGGCGGGTTGAAGCACCGCGCAAAGCTCGACGGAAACGCGCAACTTAAGACATTTGCCGAAACGCTGGAACGTGTGGTCATCGACACCGTCGAAAGCGGGTTCATGACCAAGGACCTGGCACTTCTCGTCGGCCCCGACCAGGCGTGGCTGACGACCACGGGATTCCTCGACAAGATTGACGAGAACCTGCAGGCGGCCCTGTCTTCCTGAGGGTTTTTGTCTGTTTGTGGCGCGATCTCGCCCCACGCATCGGCGGTGCTAGTTTGCCGCTAAAAGCGGGTTCTTGGAGGCAACGATGCGTCGCGGATTAATGGCAGCTTTCGTGACTCTTGTCCTTCCGGCGGCGGTCTGGGCGGACAGCCCCGTCAGCTACCTCCAACTCTAGGATCGCCTGGACCGGCCGCAGGACGGGTATTGCCTGGATGTCGTGGGTGCGGGCAGCTCGTTCCGCCTCGACATGCCGCTCACTGCGCACAACTGTAAGCCCGGAAATGCGCCTGATGGTCTTGTTGTCCTGCAAGAGGACGGCCGGCTTTACATGCCTGCCTTCGATGCCTGCGTGACAGCGATGGGTGTCGCACGCACCCTACTGCCCGGCGCAGCTTTGATGCTGCGGCCCTGCGGGGATGGCGCGTCCTTCGCACAATCCGTCGAGTTGCAGACCTTCGACCTGCAGGACGACGGCACCCTGCGAACGCGGGACCTGTGTTTGACCGTGGGGCCCGCTTCCGGCCCGACGTTCGCGCGCTCACACCGTTGGCGCCCACTCTTCGTGGACACCTGCAGCGTGGACGCCGCACCAAGACAGCAGTGGTCCCTGATCGCGCCCT
>CAWUIX010000290.1:0-4304 GCA_963922395.1 uncultured Rhodobacterales bacterium
ACCTCTCGCCCGCGCACTGATCGGCAAGGAAGAAGGCGACAGCGTCGAAGTGCGCACGCCGGGTGGCGAGAAGAGCTACGAAGTGACTGACGTCGAGTACAGCTAGCGATACCGGAGGTCTCGGGTGGCCGTAATGAACGATAGCGGAGAGCACGACGGGGAGCCCGTCTCCCTTGGCGTGTTTCGCGGACGCGGTGGGTTTGGCGGGCTCAGCAACGCCGAGGTGATAGCGCTCGTCCTTTCTGCGCTCTGGCTCTTGGCGGTTACGGTTTTCTTCTTCGTGGTCGGCGGGCGCGAAGCGGATCTGCCGTCCGATCCCGTGCGCGGGCTGACCATTGCGTTCGCTGTGTTCATGCCGGTGGCCCTGATCTGGGTCGCCTGTATTGCAGCGAGCAGTGCGCGCGTAGTCCGGGACGAAACAGCACGGCTTCAATCTTCGCTCGATGCGATGCGCAAGTCCTATGTCGCGCAGCAGCAGGCCACCGGCACGAGCTTTAAACCGTCGTTTGAGAAGAAACTGGATGAGATCGTCGCGGCCCATCGGCGAACGGACGACGTGATCGCCTCCTTCGTGTCGACCCGCGCGTCCGATGCAAATGGTGTTGTTCCCACCGAGGCGACGGTGGTGGATCAGTCGCCTGACATGGCAGTTCTGCAGGCACAGCCTGGTCTTGATCTGGCTGATGTACCCCCGCCGCAGACGAATGCGATTGCCATCGAGGATTTCATCACTGCGCTTAATTTCCCGGAATCCCCGGACGACTCCGAAGGGTTCGCAGCGCTCCGGCGTGCCATGCGGGACCGGCGGATCACAGAGCTTGTACAGGCCAGCCAGGACATCCTCACCCTTTTGAGCCAGGAGGGGATCTACATGGACGACATGATCCCCGACCGGGCGCGGCCCGAGCTCTGGCGGCGCTTTGCCGAAGGTGAGCGGGGCAGGGCCATGGCGGCCATCGGCGGTGTGCGGGATAGGTCTGCACTGACGCTGACAGCCACGCGGATGCGGCAGGACCATATCTTCCGCGACACCGCGCATCATTTCCTGCGGAAATTCGATCACACGTTCACAGTGTTCGAGCAGCATGCGACGGATGCCGAGATCGTGGCATTGGCGGAAACACGCACAGCACGGGCCTTTATGCTTCTCGGTCGCGTGGCGGGAACCTTCGACTAAGTCAGCCCAAACTCAGAGAATGGTAGAAAGCGCACCGGGTCCCCCGGCGCAATCGTCTGTGCCTCACCGCTCAGTTCGACAAGCCCGGTGGCCCAACTCAGCCCAGAGATCCGCCCTGATCCTTCAGATTTGTAGGTTTCCACCGCACCGTCTGCGTCCAGCCGGGCGCGCAAATACTCCCGCCGCCCCGGCTTTTTCGATTTCGCAAATGCCGCGGGGCGCATATCTGCTCTCGGCTCTGACCAACCCGCACCTGCAAGGACCGACAGGGCCGGACGCGCAAAGATCAGCGCACAGACGAAGGCGGCAACGGGATTTCCGGGCATCCCAATCACGGGCACGCCGTTCCATTGCCCAAGCATAAGCGGTCGACCGGGCTTCAGCGCAATCCGCCATGCCGTTACGCTGCCCTGTTCCCGCATGATGCGGGAGAGGTGATCCTCGTCGCCGGCGGAGGCGCCGCCTGAGGTCAGGATCACATCCGCGTTCTGGGCTCCATGGGTCAAAGCCTCGATCACTGCAGCTTCATCATCGGGCGCGATACCAAGATCCATCGGGGTGTGATGCCAGCGCTTTGCGAGCGACAACAGCATGGGCCGGTTCGCGTCGAAGATCTGGCCCTTGGCGGCTGTTTGCCCCGCCTCGACGAGTTCATCCCCGGTCGATAAAACACCGACCCGAAGGGGTTTCCGAACGGTCGCGGTTCCAATGCCCAGTGCCGTCAAAAGCGCCAGATCCTGCGCGCGAAGTTTGTGCCCGGCGGGAAGGGCCAACGCACCTTCGGCCACGTCTTCCCCCGCCTTACGCGTGTTCGCACCCGGTTTCACAGGCCCGTCAAAGGCGACATGCCCGTCCGCGACCGTCGTGTCCTCCTCCAGAACGACGGTATCCACGCCATCCGGCAGCGCCGCGCCCGTCAGGATCCGCAGGGCGGTTCCGGTCGGGACACTGCCCGAAAAGGGTTGACCGGCGGCCGCGCGACCGGGGGTGAGGGGAAGGACCTGCGGTCCGGTACCCGTCGCCGCATGGGCGAACCCATACCCATCGACGGCGGCATTCGGGGTCGGCGGGTTCGAACGTGCTGCAAGATGATCCTCGGCCAGGATCATTCCGTCGGCATTCACCGTGGGCACCTCTTCGATTTCGGTGACTGCCGTTAGATTGGATCGAAGCAGATCCAGTGCCGTATCAACAGGAACCCAGTCCACCCCGGCTGGCAGGGCAAAGCAATCATCCTTTAGCCGAGGCGGCGCGATGTCAGGCCGCGCTGCGTCGCGCAGGGCCGCTTCGACACCGCTTCCCAAAATCCAGCCTTCGGTTTTCCCGATCTCTGGGACGGCTTCTAGCGCGGCATCCAAGGTGCCGGCGGTCGCCATTCGCGACAAGGCCCGTGCGAGCAGGCGCACCTGAACGGCGTCTTTGACTTCGTCGGGATTGGTCGTGAGTGCGGCGTTCACCGCATCGCGCAGGATTGAGGGATAGACCTCCGCCAGAACGATGGGCGTGTCGGTCGCCTGAAACGGCCAGACAGAGACCGTATCTCCAAGCTCGCTCCGAAGGGCGGACAGGCAGGCCATGCCAGTGATCATTTGCGAACCGACGGCCCCGGCGCCCCCCAACTGCCAGCAACTGAAGGTGCCGGCTGTCTCACGCTCGACAGCGCGGTGTTCGGACAGGTCCGGCGGCAAGGCCCAGTCGGATTTCTTGTGCGGCAGGCCCTTAACGTCCTCGGATGTTCCGTTGAACCAGAACGGGCCATGGCCCGGAAACAGCCCATTGATGCGTCCGGCCAAGGCATAGCGGTCGTTGGTCTCCGGAGTGTCCTGCAAGTTCTGCGCGAACCAGTCCCAAAGGTCCAAGGGATCGGCACTGCCGGAAATAGCCGACGCCGCGCCCGAAGGAAGTCCGAACGGAAAGTCGAAGCCGACCAGAACACGTCGGCCTTCGGCGCGCTCCTCACTCAGAAACGCGCGAATATACGCCATCACGGCGACCCGGTTTCGATGATAGACCGGGTTGTCCGATGCGCCGTTTCGCGCCACGGCCGACCAGATCGCATCCTTGCGGGGGCGGGGGCCGGTATCGTTTCCCCCGGACCAATCCACGACCATCACGGTGTCGAACCGGCTCACAACCCCAGCTCCCCTGAGATGAAGTCGGTAATTGCGCCCGTGTCATTCAGGTCCAGCCGGGGACACCCCCCGGTGTCAACGGCACTGTCGGCAGCTACGGCCCGCACGGTTGGGTTATCGGGGGCGATCAGGGGATGTCCCGTCTCGGCGCGGTGCGCCTCAATCTTGGGATGGTGCGCACGCTTGAAGCCTTCGACGAGGACAAGATCGGCGGGAGATAGCTTGGCAAGAAGCGCGTCCAGATCCGGCTCCTCCTCCTCGGCGCTCAGTTCATGCTGCAGCGCCCATCGGCGTTCCGAAGAGATCAGCACCTCGCTCGCTCCTGCCGCGCGATGCCGCGCACTGTCGGTGCCCGGTTGATCAAGATCGAACCCCGCATGGGCGTGTTTGATCGTCGCGACCTTGAGCCCGCGCGCCGTGAACTCAGCAACCAGACGCTCGACGAGCCCCGTCTTGCCCGCGTTCTTCCAGCCGGTGACACCGAAGACCTTCACATCGCCTCCAGCAGTGTTTCGGCCCGCGCCAGATCGTCTGGCGTATTGATGTTGAAAAACGGGTCCATCGGATCGATGTCGAAGACCGCTGTGGCCGCCCCATGCCGGTCGGTCCATAGCACCACCTTCCGGACCCCATCGTTCAGAGCCTCGCGAAGATCCTCCCGCAGTGAAACTGGCCAAAGCCCGAATGTCGGGTGCCGAATGACCCCCCTTTCAGGGTCCGGCGTTCCGGCCAGGGCGAGATCGGTTCCTGCGTCTGCAGCGGCGGATTGGAGCTGTTCCACCAAGTCTTGAGGGAAAAATGGCGTGTCCGCCGCAACGGTCACGATGCTGGATGCCCCAAGGTCGGCGGCCGCATCGAGGCCCGCCAGAACGCCCGCCAGAGGCCCGGGATATTCGGCGACCGAGTCCGCGCAGACCGGCAATCCGAAGGCTGCGAAGCGCTCTGGATCCCCATTCGCATTCATAATAATCTGCCCGACCTGCGGTTCCAACCGT
>CAWUIX010000291.1:0-4299 GCA_963922395.1 uncultured Rhodobacterales bacterium
TTTGACGACGACTTCGCCGGGCGGATTGCTCAGAAACAGATGCAGACGGCGCGCGCCCTGACCGATGTCGTGGTCGAGGTGGTGAACGTCATCTTCTTTACGCTCGCTTCGCTTGTGGGATCGGTTCTGCTGTTGACGACGATCGACTGGCGGATCGCGCTGGCGCTGGCGGCCTGGCTTAGTCTCTATTTCTTGCTCATCCGGATGTTTTTGCCGCGCGTCCGAGAGAGTTCGGCATCGCGGGCGGGTGCGCGTGCCATGGTATCGGGGCAGGTGGTCGACACGATCACGAACATCAAGACGGTGAAGCTGTTCGCGCATTCGAAGTTTGAAGATCAGGCCGCGTTAGAGTCGATGTCCGTCTTCCGGGACCGGGCGCACGAGTTTGGCGTGATCGCGGCGGGGTTCCGGTTCCTGCTGATGATTCTTGCAGGCGGGTTGCCCGTGGTTGTGATCACAGGGGTGCTGCTTCTTTGGCGGCAGGGCCTCGCCTCGCCCGGCGATATTGCGGCGGCCGGGGCGGTGGCTTTGCGCATCGCCCAGATGTCGGGGGGGGTGAGTTTCACGCTGATGACGATCTATTCGAACATCGGTGAGGTCGAGGATGGCATGCGGACGCTCGCAGGCTCGGTGCGGCTGCCGGATCCGGAGCGGCCGGAAGCGTTGACCGAGGCTGGTGCAATCCGGTTTGAGAATGTGAGCTTTGCCTATGGTCGTCGGGTTGGCGGGGTCGATGGGATCTCGTTGACCGTTGAGCCAGGCGAAAAGGTGGGGATTGTAGGTGCCTCCGGTGCCGGGAAGTCGACCTTGGTGTCCTTGCTTTTGCGGTTCTATGACCCGGAGGGCGGGCGGATCACGGTTGGTGGACAGGACCTGCGCGCGCTGGAGGAAGAAAGCCTGCGTCGCAAGATCGGCATGGTGACGCAGGAAACGGCGATGTTTAACCGCTCGGCCCGGGACAACATCCTCTATGGCCGGCCGGATGCCAGCGAAGACGAGATGGTCGAGGCGGCGAGACGTGCCGAAGCTCACGATTTCATTTTGGATCTGGCGGACCACAACGGGCGCACGGGCTATGACGCGCATCTGGGGGAGCGCGGGGTGAAGCTGTCGGGCGGCCAGCGGCAGCGGATCGCCCTGGCCCGGGCCATCCTGAAGGATGCGCCGGTTCTGGTGTTGGATGAGGCGACAAGCGCACTGGATTCCGAGGTTGAGGCGTCGATTCAGGCAGCTTTGGAGCGGGTGATGGCCGGCAAAACGGTTCTCGCGATTGCCCATCGCTTGTCGACGTTGGCCAGCATGGATCGCCTGATTGTGCTGGATCAGGGTCGCATTGTGGAGGAGGGGTCGCACGAAGAGCTGCTGCGCAAAGACGGTCTTTACGCGCAATTCTGGGCGCGGCAGTCCGGTGGTTTCATCAACACGGTTGAGGCAGCGGAATGACCGTCGCCGCCCGTATGAGCCGGCTGATCCCGCCCTATGCCCCCGCACACGGGCCGCCGCCGCAGAGCTTTTGGCGGTTTGCGCGCTGGGCGCTGAGCGGATCCTGGCGCGCAACCTTTGGGGCGACCGTGATCATTGCTTTGGCGGCGACGATGGAGGTGGCGACAGCCTGGTACACCGGCTGGGCCATCGACCTTGCGGAAGCGGAAGGGATCGGGGCGTTCTGGTCCGCCTTCTGGCCGGTGGTTGTGGTGGGGGCGATCTTCTTCGTCGTGGTGCGCCCGGTCCTATTCGCGGCGGATGCCGGGATCACCTCGGTCCTTCTCGGTCCGCATCTCTTTTCCCTGGTCCTGAGCCGTCTCAATCATTGGACGCTTGGCCATTCGATGCGGTATTTCGAGAACGATTTTGCGGGCCGTATCGCGCAGAAAGAGGTGCAGACAGCGACCGCGCTGACCCAGATCGTGGTCGAGGCGCTGGATATCGGGATCTATGCGCTGGCGATGTTCGTGGGCGGTATGATCCTGATCGGAGGTCTGGATCTGTGGCTCTTGGTGGGCGTCGCAGTTTGGGGCGTGCTTTACGTCACCGCGCTCGTCCTGTTCATCCCGCGGGTCAAGATGCGGTCGAAGGCCCGTGCAGGCGCGCGCGCGGCCGTGACCGGGCAGATCGTGGATGCGATCACCAATATTTCCACGGTGAAGCTCTTTGCGGATGAAGGGACCGAGGACCGGGCCACAGAGCGGAGCCTTGAGGATCTGCGCCTGCGGGCCATCGAGTTCGGGGTTCTGTCGGTCTGGTTCCGTCTGACCCTGACCGCGCTGTCCGGGATCCTGCCGTTCCTGTCGATCCTGGGGGTTCTCTGGCTCTGGAGCTTGGGACAGGCGAGCGCTGGCGATATAGCCGCCGTTGCCATGGTCGCCACGCGGCTGGGCATGGTGACGAACCGGCTGGGGCGCGTGGCGGTAATGATCTACACCAATGTGGGCGAGGTGCAGGACGGCATTCAGACCCTGACGCCGCCCCATGACATCGTGGACCGGGCGGATGCGATCATGCCCCAGGGCGGAGGGGAGATCCGGTTTGAGGATGTGCGGTTTGCCTATGGCGGGTCGCAGGCCGCGTTGGACGGGATCAATATTCACGTCGCTCCGGGGGAAAAGGTTGCGCTCGTTGGTGCGTCCGGGGCCGGCAAATCGACCATCGTGTCGTTGCTGCTGCGCCTTTATGACGTCGAAGAGGGCCGCATCACCATTGGTGGCGTGGACGTACGGGACATGCGGCAGTCCGGACTTCGGCGGCTGATTTCTGTCGTGCGGCAGGACATATCGATGTTTAACCGGACGGCGCGCGAGAACATTCGCTATGGCCGTGCGGATGCGACGGACGATGATGTGGTCGCGGCTGCGCAGACGGCAGAGGCCGATGATTTCATTGCCACGCTTCGTGATCACAAAGGGCGACAAGGGTACGAGGCCTTCCTTGGGGAGCGTGGGGTAAAGCTGTCTGGCGGGCAGCGACAGAGGATTGCTCTGGCCCGGGCCATTCTGAAGGATGCGCCGATCCTTGTTCTGGACGAGGCGACGAGTGCCTTGGATTCCGAGATTGAGGCGTCGATCCAGGAGGCGTTGGAGCGGGTGATGGACGGCAAAACCGTCCTTGCGATTGCCCACCGTCTGTCGACGATTGCGAGCATGGATCGGCTGATTGTGCTGGATCAGGGTCGCATTGTGGAGGAGGGCAGCCATCAGGAGCTTTTGGCGAAGGGCGATCTCTATGCCCGTTACTGGAACCGGCAGTCAGGCGGGTTCATCGGCGTGCCGGAGGCGGCCGAGTGAGCCTGACGATTGAGCGGCTTGGTCATCTCGGGGACGGGATTGCGGATGGGCCCGTCTTTGTGCCGCGGACCCTGCCGGGAGAGGTGGTCGAGGGCGATGTTGTCGATGGGCGGATCGACCGGCCCCGCATTCTTACGCCTTCGGCAGATCGCGTCGCGGCGCCGTGCCCGCATTACAAGGGCTGTGGCGGGTGCGGGATGATGCACGCGTCCGACACTTTCGTGGCGCAATGGAAAGCGGATATTGTGCGTCAGGCGCTGCTGGCACAGGGGATTGAGACGGATATCCGCGATGTGATCACATCGCCTGAGCGGAGCAGGCGCAGGGTGACCCTGTCAGGCCGGCGCCTGAAATCCGGTCCCGTGGTCGGCTTTCATGCTCGGGGGTCCGACACGGTTGTCGAGATCCCGAAGTGCCACCTTATCCGGTCTGAACTCCTGCCCGCCCTTAAGGCGTGTCAGGATCTCATCCGCCTTCTGGGAACCCGGAAGGGAGAAATGCGGTTTCGGGTCACCTCGACGGAGGGTGGCCTGGATATCGACGCAGCGGGTGGACGCGCGGCGGAAGACGCGGATTGGGAGGCCTTGGCCTCCATTGCCACGGAGCACGATCTTGCCCGGCTCTCCTATGCGGGCGAAGCCGTTGTGGAACGGCGGCGGGCCGCTTTGCGGTTCGATGGGATCGAAGTCGTGCCGCCCCCTGGTGCCTTTCTCCAAGCGACCGGAGAAGGGGAGGGCGCGCTGCGTGCGGCTGTGGTGGAGGCCGTGGGCGGAGCGCGGAAGGTGGTGGATCTTTTCGCGGGGTGCGGGACTTTTTCCTTACCGCTCGCGCGGCAGAGCGAGGTCCTGGCCGTCGAAGGCGAGCGGTCGCTTTTGTCGGCGCTGGAGTTTGGGTGGCGTAGGGCCGAGGGGCTGAAGGCGGTTTCTGTGGAGATGCGGGATCTGTTTCGTCGTCCCCTGGAGCCGGATGAATTGGCGAAGTTCGATGCGGTCGTGATCGACCCTCCCCGGGCCGGGGC
>CAWUIX010000292.1:0-4295 GCA_963922395.1 uncultured Rhodobacterales bacterium
CGGCAGTTGCAATGCCGCCTGCGTCAGAGGCCGCGCATCGATCCGCGCGAACCAGGCGTTCAGGTTGTCCAACCCGTCCACGGAAACATTCGCCTAAAAGAAAGAGCGCGCCCAGGGATAGGTCGCCATATCGGCGATGGAGTACTCATCGCCCACAAGCCAGTCCCGGCCCTCCAGGCGCGTGTTCAGCACCTCCAAAAGACGACGGCTCTCCGTGACATACCGGTCGATGGCATAGGGCACGTCATGCCCATTTGGCGCCGCGATCCGCTGAAAATACATCGCCTGCCCCATCATCGGCCCGATCCCGCCCATCTGAAACATCAGCCATTGCAATGTCTCAGACTTCTCCCTGGGATCGGTCGACAGAAACCGGCCGTACTTCTCCCCGAGGTACCACAGGATTGCCCCGCTCTCGAACACCGCGAAGTCATCGTTCCCCCGATCCACGATCGTCGGGATCCGGCCGTTGGGGTTCAGCATCATGTACTCCGGCGCCTTCTGCTCCTGCCTGGCAAAGCTGATCGGCGTCAGGTCATACTCCACCTCGGCTTCATGCAGAAAAATCAGGGGCTTCCACCCATTCATCGTGGGCGCGGTGTAAAGGTGAATGTCGGGTCGGGACATTTGGAGTTCCTCCGGCTCGGCTGCGGGTCCCGGACAGGTGATTGCTTTGGTCACCAAAATCAACCAGTATACTTTTTGTAACCTAAATCAGGAGCCAGACTTGGACGCCCGTATCCTTTCCGACGGTCGTAAGAAAACGGTGATCGACGCCTGCGACGCCCCCTGTCCGATCGAACGCGGCATGCGCGTCCTCGGCGGGAAATGGACCGGGTCGATTCTCTGGCACGTGGCTGAGGCGCCGGTTCGCTTTAACGACCTCGCCCGGATGATCCCAGGCGCCAGCAAGAAGATGATCGCCGACCGCCTGCGCCACCTCGAGGCCGAAGGGCTCCTGACGCGCCACGTCCTCGAAACCTCGCCTGGCGCCGTTGAATACCGTGTCACCCCCCGCGGCCGCGAAGCCGTAGCCGCCCTCGATGCGCTGCGACACTGGTCCGAAACCCGAAGCCAATAACCCCTTCATCTGGCCGGAAATATCCTCGGGGGTTTGGGGGCAGACAGCCCCCAAGTTCGCGGATCTCAGACAAACTGTTCCTGAATAAGGCGCTCTTCCAATCCATGCCCCGGATCAAACAGGATCCGGTGCGAGATGTCCGGCTCGCTCCGGATATCCACCGCAATCACATCCCGCACAGACCGCCCATCCGCATCCGCCATCACAGGCCGTTTGCCGGGGTTCACCACCTCGAATCGGACCTGCGCGGTTTTGGGCAGGATCGCCCCGCGCCAGCGCCGGGGCCGGAACGCCGCAACCGCGGTCAGCGCCAGCACCCCCGACCCGATCGGCAGAATCGGCCCATGGGCAGAGTAGTTGTACGCAGTTGACCCCGCAGGCGTGGACAAAAGCGCCCCATCGCAGACCAGCTCCTCCAGCCGCAACCGCCCATCCACCAGAATACGAAGCTTGGCCGCCTGCGGCCCCTGCCGCAAAAGCGAAACTTCGTTGATCGCCAAAGCTTCGTGACGCGCGCCATCTGCGGTCTCCGCCACCATGGTGAGCGGGTTGATCACTTCCTCTTCCGCAGCAGACACCCGGTCGATCAGACCGTCTTCGTCATACTCGTTCATCAGAAACCCGATGGTCCCGCAGTTCATCCCATAGACCGGGGCCCCCTGCGCCATGGTTCCCAGAAGCGTCTCCAGCATGAACCCGTCCCCGCCCAGGGCGACGATCACATCTGCTTCCGAAATATCGGTCTGCCCATAAAGATCGGTCAACCGGCGCAGGGCATCCTGCGCGATTTCTGTCTCACTGGCCCGGAAGGCGATCTTGATCGCGCCGCCCATATCAATCCTCCCGGCCTCATCGCCTGGTCGTCCCACCGCAGTCTTCGCGCGCGCGCACGCGATTGACAAGCCAAGAGGACCGTCGCGCGACGCCAAAGAACGTCGCAATCCCACCTTTTTCCGCCGGACCATCCGCGCTATAGCGGCGCGATCCGACACTCTGGCGCAGGAGACCAGCCATGAATGCCCCGCATCGCGATGACGGCTTCTTCACCGAATCCCTGTCTTCGAGGGATCCAGACCTCTTCGGCGCCATCGAGAAAGAGATGGAGCGCCAGCAGACCGAGATCGAACTGATCGCGTCAGAAAACATCGTAAGCCAGGCGGTGCTCGAAGCGCAGGGCTCGGTGATGACGAACAAATACGCCGAAGGGTACCCGGGGCGGCGCTACTATGGCGGCTGCCAGTATGTGGATGTCGCCGAAAACCTTGCAATTGAACGCGCGACTGCGCTCTTTGGCTGCGCCTACGCCAATGTTCAGCCGAGCTCTGGCAGCCAGGCGAACCAAGGCGTCTTCACCGCGCTCATTCAGCCGGGCGATACGATCCTCGGGATGAGCCTCGATGCAGGCGGCCACCTGACCCATGGTGCGAGGCCGAACCAGTCGGGCAAATGGTTCAACGCGATCCAGTACGGGGTGCGCGAAGACACGCTCGACGTGGACTACGACCAGATCGCGGCCCTAGCGAAGGAGCATCAGCCGAAGCTCATCATCGCTGGCGGCTCCGCCATCCCGCGCCAGCTCGACTTTGCACGGTTCCGGGAAATCGCCGACAGCGTGGGAGCCTACCTTCTTGCCGACATCGCCCACTATGCCGGGCTGATCGCGGCGGGCGTTTATCCGTCGCCCTTCCCGCATGTGCACGTGGCGACCACGACGACGCACAAAACCCTGCGCGGTCCCCGCGGCGGGATGATCCTCACGAATGACGAGGCAATTGCGAAGAAGGTGAACTCCGCGATCTTCCCCGGCATCCAGGGCGGGCCTCTGATGCACGTGATCGCGGCAAAAGCCGTGGCCTTTGGCGAGGCCCTACGGCCTGAGTTCAAAACCTACCAGCAGCAGGTGATCCAGAACGCGCAAGCGCTGGCCGCCGCGCTCATCGACGGCGGGCTCGACATCGTGACCGGCGGCACCGACAGCCACCTCCTTCTGGTGGATCTCCGCCCGAAGGGCGTGAAGGGCAACGCCACCGAGACCGCGCTTGGCCGCGCGAACATCACGGTGAACAAAAACGGGATCCCGTTCGACACCGAGAAGCCGATGATCACAAGCGGCGTCCGTCTGGGCTCACCTGCGGGTACAACTCGCGGCTTCGGCGAACCTGAGTTCCGGCAGATCGGCGACTGGATCGTCCGCGTCGTCGATGGCCTCGCCCGCACAAACGGCGAAGGCGAAGCAGAGGTCGAAGCCGCCGTAAAGGCTGAGGTCCTGGATCTCTGCGCAAAGTTCCCGATCTACCGGGCGTGACACCTCAAACGACAGACACCCGCCGGCTGGAACGCCGGCTGGGTGACTGGATGCGGGCGCGGTTGCCGCGCCCCGTTGCTTCGTTTGTCATGTTCGGGCTGAAACAGGGGTGGGCCTGCCTCTTTGGTGGCCTCCTGCTACTGGCGCTCATCGGCACCCATCTGCTCTGGAACCCCGACTGGCCGATCCATCGCTATGACGCCCTGTTTCTGTTTGCCATCGGAACCCAGGCGGCCTTTCTGGCGCTCAAACTCGAAACCTGGGAAGAGGCGCGCGTGATCCTGCTCTTCCACCTGACAGGCACCGCGATGGAGTTTTTCAAGGTGAGCGCAGGATCCTGGAGCTACCCCGAACCCGCGGTCTTCATGATCCTTGGCGTGCCGCTCTTCTCTGGCTTCATGTACGCCTCCGTCGGCTCCTACATCGCGCGTGTGGTGCGGGTCTTCGAGATGCGCTTTGCCCCCTACCCGCCGTTCTGGATGACTGTCCTCCTGGCGGTCGCGATCTACGTGAACTTCTTCGCGCACCACTTCCTTCCGGACATCAGGATCGCGCTCTTCGCCGCGACGGTGGTCCTCTTCGTGAAAACTCGCGTCTGGTTCTTCATCGAAGGAAACCCCTACTGGATGCCCCTGCCCGTTGCTGCGCTCCTTTCGGCGTCGTTCCTTTGGATTGCCGAGAACATCGGCACCGCCACGAACACCTGGCTCTACGCCGGCCAACTCCCAGGCGAGATGGTCAGCTTCGCCAAGATGGGGTCGTGGTATTTGCTTCTGTTCGTCGCCTTCGTCACGGTCACCATTGTCGTGCGCGGTCCCCTCTCGCGTGCACCGTTCACACCCAAACCTAACTCAGACCGCGCCGCGGACGCCCATCCCGCATGAGCGCTGTCACCTTAAACCAAGTCCG
>CAWUIX010000293.1:0-4290 GCA_963922395.1 uncultured Rhodobacterales bacterium
ATAACGATGCCGCAACGATCCATGGCACCCCAGCCGTAATGGGCGGCTTCTGGGGGTCGCATCTTGGTGTGATCGACCTGATGCTGGAACGTGACGGGAACGAATGGAAAGTCGCGACGCATGCTGTGGAAACGCGGCCTATTTCGCAGCGCAATGAGGACCGGTCGATCACGGCCCTTGTGGAAAGCGACGATGGCGTTCTGGCGTCTGTGGCGCAGGATCACGAAGAAACGCTGGCCTATGTGCGACGCGCTGTTGGGAAAACTGCAGCCCCGCTTCACAGCTACTTTGCGCTGGTCGCCGATGATCCATCCGTGCAGATCGTGAGCCAGGCTCAGAAGTGGTATGTGGAGGAGATGCTCAAGGAAACCGCCTTTGGTGGCATCCCAATTCTTTCGGCAGCGGCGCCGTTCAAGGCGGGCGGGCGCGGTGGTCCGGAATATTTCACGGACGTTCCGGTAGGCGATGTGGCCATCAAGAATGTTGCCGATCTCTACCTCTATCCGAACACAGTGCGGGCGGTGAAGATCACCGGCAAGGAGTTGAAAGACTGGCTGGAACGTTCGGCCGGTATGTTCAACCAAGTCGAGCCGGGCGAGGCGGATCAGGTGCTTCTGAACCCGGAATTCCCAAGCTACAACTTCGATGTGATCGATGGTGTCACGTACCAGATCGACCTGTCCGAGCCGTCGAAATTTGACGCAAAGGGCAACCTGGTGAACCCGGAGGCAAACCGGATCAAGAATCTGATGCGGGATGGGACACCGGTGAGTGACGATCAGGAGTTCGTGGTGGCCACGAACAATTACCGTGCAGGTGGCGGGGGCAACTTCCCCGGAGCGTCGCCGGAAACCGTTATCCTTGAAGCGCCAGACACAAACCGCGATGTGATCGTGCGGTTCATTGTTGAGCAAGGCACAGTTGATCCCAAGGCAGACGCCAACTGGTCATTCGCACCTCTGCCTGGCACGTCAGTTTTGTTTGACACAGGGCCTAAGGCGGCCGCGTATGCCGATGACGTTCCGGGCGTCGACATCGAACCGGCAGGCGAAGGCCCTGATGGGTTCGCACGCTTCCGCATCGGCCTATGACGCAACCTCTCCGGCCGTCGCGAGCGGCGGCCGGATATACCGCTCTGATATTCGATCTTGATGGGCTGTTGATCGATACAGAATCCATTGCGATCGCCGCCGGAATCGAGGCGCTGGCCGAGCTAGGGCACGAGGTCGAGCCCGATGTTCTTCTTGATCTCGTTGGGACCGATCACGTGGAAGGGCATCGAAGGCTCGTCACCCATCTTGGACAGGATGTTGATGCGCGCCGTCTGGATGCCCTTTGGTCAGCAGCTGCAGAACGGCGACAGAGAGCTGGCATCCCCTTTAAGCCCGGCGCGGACGAGTTGACTCGTTGGGCCGCCGCGCAGGGGATACCAAGGGCGATCGCGACGAATAGCGGAGCTCTGTCCGCGAAACGCAAGCTGGCACTGACAGGGCTGGATGCGCGTTTCGAAACTGTGGTTGCCTTTGACATGGTGGAGAACGGAAAGCCCGCCCCCGATGTCTATCTGGAAGCCGCGCGCCGGATTGGGGTCGATCCGGCACGTGCGTTGGCATTTGAAGACAGCACTATGGGGGCGACTGCGGCGGTTGCGGCGAGGATGACCGTTGTGCAGATTCCAGACCTGATCCCAGAGACACATGTCAAGGCGCACTTCGTTGCTCAAAGCTTGTTAGAGGGTGCGCGAGCCGCCGGACTTCCCGTGTAAGTTGCCAGATTCTTAGGCAGATGCCTAACTGGCCGTCAGATTCGGATGGATTCCTGGGTCTGATCCCTTGAAACTGGCGCAGAGAGACTCACTACTCCGCACCTGATGGCCCGCTCGGGTCGAACAACAACAACACCCTGGGGAGAACGACACATGTATTTTCGCTCTTTGGCCCTGGCCGCGGCCTTCGCGGTCGCCGCACCGACAGCCTGGGCACAGACCCAAGTGCCTTTTGCGCTCGACTGGAAATTCGAAGGGCCGTCTGCCGCCTACTTCGCTGCGATTGACAACGGTCATTTCGCGGAGGAAGGGCTTGAGGTCACAATCGAAGCGGGCAACGGATCGGTTAACACGATCCCGAAAATCGCCACTGGCGCATTTCCGATCGGATTTGGCGACATCAACTCCGTCATTAAATTCCTCGACCAGAACCCCGGCGCTCCGGTGACCGCTGTTATGATGGTGTACGACAAGCCGCCCTTCGCGATCGTCGGCCGGAAGAGCCAAGGCGTGTCCGAGCCAAAAGATCTTGAAGGCAAGGTTCTGGGCGCGCCGCCGCCAGACGGCGCATGGGCGCAGTTCCCAGCGTTTGCCAGTGCGAACGATCTGGACGTTTCTGCGATCAAGGTGGAACCCGTTGGTTTCCCGACGCGTGAGCCGATGCTGGCCGAGGGTCAGGTCGACGCGATCACCGGCTTCTCGTTCTCGTCGGTCCTGAACCTCAAGCGGCTGGGCATCCCGGCGGATGATATTTCGAACATCCTGATGGCGGACTACGGTCTGAACCTTTATAGCAACGCGATCCTCGTGAACACGGAATGGGCGGCTGAAAACGGTGAGACCGTTGAAGCGTTTTTGCGGGCCGTTGCCAAAGGGTGGCAGGACGTGATCGCCGACCCGGGCGCCGGTATCGACAGCTTGCTGGAGCGCAATCCCGCCGCTGACAAAGCGTTGGAGCAGGAACGCCTGCAGATGGCGATTGATCAAAACGTTCTGACAGATTGGGTAGAGACCAACGGTATGGGGACGATTGATGACGCTCGTATGGAAGCGGCAATTGTGCAGATCGGGGAAACCTACGAGTTTCAAAACGAAACCGATGCTTCGGTGTACTTCACGGACGCGTATCTCCCAGAAGGTGGGTTCAAGCTGAACTAAAGATCTCGGGCAGCCTCGAAAGTCGCGAGGCTGCCCGCATCCATCTGGGGAACAAACCTGACCTATGGATCGGCCGCTTATCGATATCGCGGGTGTCACCCACGCGTACAAAACCCAAAGCGGGCCCCTGCCCGTTCTGGACGGCCTTGATGTGTCGGTTCCGGAAGGTGGGTTCGCCGCGGTCGTCGGCCCGTCCGGGTGCGGAAAGTCAACGCTGACGAAGCTGGTGGCAGGCCTGATGAAACCGGACGCGGGCGAGGTCTGGCTCCACGGTGAGCCGGTGAAGGGACCGCGGTCCACTGTTGGTATGGCGTTTCAGAACCCGGTGCTTCTGGAATGGCGTTCGATACTGAAAAATGTCTTGCTGCCTTTGGAGATCGTTCATTCTTCGCTCTCAAAGGGCGAGCAGGAAGATCGAGCGAGACGGCTGCTCGCCTTGGTCGGGCTGGAAGGATTCGAGGAGAAACGTCCATCGGAACTCTCCGGCGGTATGAGGCAAAGGGCGTCCTTGTGCCGGGCGCTGATCCACCAGCCGGAAGTTTTGATCCTTGATGAGCCTTTTGGTGCCTTGGATGCGTTCACGCGCGAAGACCTTTGGCAGATCATGCATGAGGTGAAAAAGGAAGAGCCCTTTACCGGTGTCCTAATCACCCATGATCTGCGGGAGGCGATTTTCCTTGCGGACGAGGTGTTCGTCCTGTCGGGGCGCCCCGCACGAACGCAATACCGGATGAAGGTCGCAATCGAGGGTGACCGCAATATCGACCACCTCTACACGCCTGAGGCGGCGGAGATGTTGAACGTTCTGCGTCACCAGATCGAGGTCGCGCAGGGCCGTGCACCAGCGGACGCGGCGTAAGGAGAGCAAGATGGCTTATGTTCCAACGAACTCTCCCGCGACTGCGAAGAGGCCGAGTGCGAAGACGGGCGCGCTATCGATCTTCACCAGCCGTGCGTTTCTGGCTCCCATCGTTGCGATCATCGTCTTTCTGATCCTTTGGGAACTCTTGGTCTGGGCCGCAGGGTGGCCGAACTACCTTATGGCCTCTCCGTCCGACCTTCCGGCGGCATACATTCGGTTCTGGGATCTGTTCCTCGTGATGGGATGGCAGACCCTTTGGCGGACTGTGCTGGGTCTTCTCCTCGCAGTGATTGTCGGTGTTTTGATAGGGATGGTGATGGGGTTTTCCCGCGTCATGCGCGATGCGCTCTATCCGCTTTTGGTTGGGTTCAATGCGATTCCGAAGGCGACGGTCGTGCCTATCGTCGCACTCCTGTTTGTTGGGGCACATGACTTCAACACGGTACTCATCGCCTTTATGATTTCTTTCTTCCCGATTGCCGTGTCGGTGGGGATTGGTCTGTCG
>CAWUIX010000294.1:0-4260 GCA_963922395.1 uncultured Rhodobacterales bacterium
ACGAACATACCAAGGACGACCGAGGTCAGAAGGTCTGCCTCCCGCGTTGTGTCTACGTCGACAGATATTTGCCCTGCTCCTTGAGCGTTGCCGAGCGCGTTGCGAAAGGCTCCAGAGAGGCGCTGGAAGTATCTCTGAACGGCCCCGGAGCCTGTTGAGTCATCGGGGCCAAACTCCACGGCAGTATTGCAGAGTAGGCATCCTCGCCCAGAGGCCGGGCCGGTTCCGGCCGAAACATAGAAGTCGAGCAATGTAAGAACTTCGTCCAATCCGGCATCTGGGCGCTCCAAGGGTCCGAACCTGAGGTCAATGATCTCATCATTGTATCGTTCGAGTGCCGCTTCGAAGAGCCCCTGCATGTTCCCGAAATCCGAGTAGAGGCTGTAACGGCTGACGCCGATCTTTTCGACAAGCATTTCTGCTGATGTGCCCGCGAACCCATGTTCCCGAAACACGTCCATCGCCTTGGCGAGCAGCTCATCTTTGCTGTGTGTCTTTCTTCGCCCCATCACAACCTCGATTGACAAACGCTTCATCTCATTATATCAGAACAATCATTCTGAAAAAGTAAAAATGGAGAATTCAAATGGCTGACAAGGCGACTTTGGTGGTCACTGCGACGCCCGATCCGCAGGAGATGCAGTCGGTTCAGGAGTACCTCAAAGGAGTGATGCCTTTGCTCGTGGAAGCTGGCGGGACGCTGGTGAAACGCCAAAAGGTAGGTGAGGTGATCAACGGGCGGGCAAGTGGCATGGTTCTGGTCATGGACTTCGAAGATGCTGAGACCGTCAAAGGAATGTTTGCGTCAAATGCCTACGCCGATCTGGTGCCGGTTCGTGACAAAGGCTTCAGCGAGATGAACATCCTTGTCACTGCAGATATATAGTCCTGCTTGCGGTGGTGCGTGCAGCGAATATGCCGGGTGGAAAATAGGGAGATCCAGCATGGCAAAAGATACAGAATTCACGTCGTTCGTGATGGACCAGCTTAGCTCTATCGGGGATTTCGAAACGAAAAACATGTTCGGAGGAACTGCACTACTTAAAGATGGCTCCGCGTTTGCCAAAGTGAAGCACGGAGCACTCTGGCTGAAAGCAGATAGCAGCAATCGGGATGATTTTCTGGAACGCGATATGCCTCAGTACACCTACGGCAAAGACAACAAGCGTCAGCTCAACTTCTTTATGACTCCGCCTGACGTTCTCGACGACGCGGAAGCTCTCACTCAGTGGGCATTGAAGGCATCCAAGGCGGCGTCCAAGCAAGCCGTGTAGAA
This sequence comes from uncultured Rhodobacterales bacterium, assembly GCA_963922395.1. Lineage (GTDB taxonomy): Bacteria > Pseudomonadota > Alphaproteobacteria > Rhodobacterales > Rhodobacteraceae > Ovoidimarina. The sequence goes on from CAWUIX010000294.1 coordinate 1,277, forward strand.
ACGGATTTCGCAACGATACCGCAACGTTTCAAGTGATCTGCAGCGATCCCAAGCGATCTCAAACCCAACAAAACAAGGCATTCTGACCGCAAGGTCACTGCCTCTTCGCCTTCGGGAGGCAGGGGTCGTGAGTTCGAATCTCGCCACTCCGACCAGACTTCCATCATTTGAAATCCTGCGCCCTGTTCTCTCAGGACCTGGCAATAGCCGTGGCCTCGATGGACAGCAGAAGGCCCATTGGCAGATCCACGATAGGTGTGGACCGGGCTGGGGGAGCCTCCGGGAAATACTCTCCGAAGAGATCATTCAGTGCCGCGCGTTCGGACGGATCGCCCAGCCAGGTGATGACCTTTACCACGTCGGCCACGCTGGATCCGGAACATTCCAGGCAGGTGCGCAGGTTCTCGAATGCTTGCCGGGCCTGGCTTTCGAAATCCTCGCCAGCCTTTTCACCCGTCTCCGGGACAATCCCGGCCTGACCGGAAATGAACAGAAAGTCGCCGGCGCGCACGGCTGTCGAATAGGCGCCGTACGGTGCTGGCATATTGGGATGGTCGACGACTAGCTTCTCCACAGATTCCCCCAAACATGTGATGAGTGGGGTTAGTCTATGTGCTCGCATTTCGTTTCATCAACCGGCCAAGACTGTTTTTCTTTAGGTGAGACAGATCGCGATTGAGCCGTGGGTCTCGTGAACGCGTATAGCGCCAATCAGATTGCTTCGCGCAAGGCTCCCGCTATCGGTGTTGATGCATTGCGCTCACATCGTCATTCTGTTTCTGGGCGCCCCAACTCAACCTGGTCGGTACATCTTCTTTCTTGAACAGCACCATCTTGCGTTTGATTTCATATCCTTCAGGAAAGTCGTCCAACTGCTCCAGAACAGCGTCCACCGCAAATCTAAACGGTGGCGCGAAAAGGTCGATGAGTCGGAAATCTCCCGAAGAGATATCGGTGTTTTCAAACCCTCGGTCCACGATGTGCGTTGTCGTCAGCAGGTACTGGTAGTTTGTCCGATCAATGTTCCCCAAGAACCGATCAATTTCTGCGAACGAGAGATGGAAAAGACAATCTCGCACGATCAGAAGATTACAGTCCGGAAGCGGGTCCGCACAGATGTCGGCGACGCTAAACTCAACCCTATCGGAACCATATTTGCTTATGTTCCTTTGGATGACGCCATCGACAATGTCGAAGCCACGATAGGACACGCCCAGTCGAGGCAGGACCAGCCGCATCCAGTTGAAGTCTCCACACGGCGCATCGACAACTGACTTGATGTTGTATTGGGAGACAAGCTTGGGCAGCCACTTTCGGAGCTTCTCGGTGTAGGCAATTTCCGAGCCCTGACCGCTTCCCGATTCTTGGCTATGCCAAAGCCGCTGGGCGTAGATCTGAGCAAACCGGTCACGGTAGCTCGGTCTTTGCAACATCGAGCGATAGGCAGATCGCTTTCTTAGCACGCCAACATATCTCACGACTGCGCCCAAGGTCTCGAGCGCGGAGTCCCGTTTCATTTTGCTTAGATCTCTTCCGAGTGACCCCATTCGCTTCTCCCGGCACGGGTTCGAATTGCGGGCTACGTGGTCCTTACGGTTTTGAAACGAGGCGTCGGATCGGTAGGCTTGAGGCCTGTTCAAACGTAGCCCGAGAGCATTACCCTATGTCCCAGACACTACAGATCTAGAAACATGCGGATATTGACATGTATCAATCTCACGCCGATTGTCGCATTTGGAATCGAGCCATGTCCGAATGGACGATAAGGCACGATTTGTTCGTCGTTGCCTTCGGTTAAGTTGGCTTCAGATCTCGGTGCTCTGAAGACGAAACTAGATCTCTCATCCTGTCTCGCGCAGACTGGGCAGGACAAGTTCGGGAGGGGGACATGTTTCGAAGAATTTTCCTAATCATCACGCACAGCATGGCCGTGATCGCGGGGTTTGCACTTGGGGTGTACTTCCTGCCGATCCTGACCGCGCCTGACGGGCCGGATGAGGCTATGTTGCAGGAGATGGCGCAGGGGGCGCTTTATACAACCGAGTTTACGCGGGAGCTTCGAGGGAGCGATTTCCTGCACTGGGGTGAGGGGACGGTTAGCATCACCGGGACACAGATCGTCCATGAGGGGCGGTTGGCACCGGGGCCGGATTACAAGCTCTATCTTGTGCAGGAATTCGTGGAGCACGAGGACGAGTTTCTGCCTTTGAAGAGCGGGGCACAGCTTGTCGGGGACGTGAAGACCTTTGAGGGTGTGATCGTCGATATCCCAGAGGGCGTGGACGTGTCTGCCTATACGACCGTCCTGATCTGGTGCGAGGCATTCAGCGAGTTCATCACGGCGGCAGCGTACCAGTAAGCAGCTACATCCGCTCGATCAGGAGCGCGGTGCCTTCGCCGCCGCCAATGCAGATCCCGGCCATGCCCAGGGTCGCGTCGCGTGCCTCGAGCGCATTGAGCAGGGTGACGAGAATTCGCGCACCTGAGGCCCCGATCGGATGGCCGAGGGCGCAGGCGCCGCCGTTGACGTTGATCTGGCTGTGGTCGATGCCGAGTTCGGCCATGGCAGCCATAGGGACAACTGCGAAGGCCTCGTTCACCTCCCAAAGGTCGATATCCGTTCGGGTGACACCGGCCTTGTCCATCAGGCGCGTCATGGCGGGGACGGGTGCGGTGGTGAACCAGCCCGGTGCTTGGGCGTGGCTTTCATGGCCGAGGACGCGGGCGCGGGGTGTGAGTCCACGGTCGCGTGCTGTGCTTTCGCGCATCAGAACCAGTGCTGCCGCTCCGTCGGAGATGGAGGAGGCATTGGCCGCAGTGACGGTTCCGTTCTCGCGGAAGGCAGGCTTTAGATGCGGGATCTTGTCGGGGCGCGCGTTGCCCGGCTGTTCGTCTTCATCAACGATGGTTTCCCCTTTGCGCCCGGGGACGGTGACCGGGGTTACCTCTGAGGCGAAGGCTCCAGATGTGATGGCCGACTGGGC
>CAWUIX010000295.1:0-4242 GCA_963922395.1 uncultured Rhodobacterales bacterium
CGCGGCCTCGTCACCGAAGCCTTCCCACCCAATGGCTGGCGTCACGTCTCAGAGGAGACAAAAGCCAGACTGCGCGACATCCCGGATTACGACCGCACCGGATCCTGCTTCATAAGCCACGATGCACGTGACCTCGACCGACCCCGAGTCGCAGAGTTGAAGGCCCAAGGTGCGACGATCCTATGCTGGACCATCCGGTCAGTTGAGGAGGAAACCCACGCACGGCGGATCGCGGACAACGTCACTTTCGAAGGATATCACCCGGGCGCTTGACCTCCCGGATCCAGAGCCCAAGTCTAACCGGCAAGGCAAACACCGGCCCCATGACCCAGGCAACCGTCGAAATCGAAGCCTTCAGCACGCTTGCTGATATCCCTGCTGACGAGTGGGATGCTTGTGCCTGCCCGGAAACCGAGGACGGTGGTCGCCCGATCGACCCGTTCACCACCCACCGCTTCCTCTACGCGTTGGAAGCCTCTGGATCAGTGGGCGCCGGCACTGGCTGGCAACCACGCTATCTCGCGGCCCGGTCCGACGGCGTGCTGATTGGTGTCGCGCCCCTCTATGCCAAGGGCCACAGCCAGGGCGAGTACATCTTCGACCACAACTGGGCGCACGCCTACGAACGCGCCGGTGGCCGCTACTACCCCAAACTTCAGATGGCCGTTCCCTTCACGCCCGCCACTGGCCGCCGCTTCCTCGCGCGTCCCGGCCATGAAGCCGCCGCCATCGCCGCCCTGACCGAAGGCGCGATCCGCATCGCATCCGACAACCGCGTCTCGTCCCTCCATATCACCTTCTGCACCGAAGCCGAGGCAATCGCAGGCGAGGCCATGGGCCTTCTCCGCCGCACCACGCAGCAGTTCCATTGGGAGAACGCCGATTACGCCGATTTCGACGCGTTCCTGAACAGCCTCTCCTCTCGCAAGCGCAAGAACATCCGCAAGGAACGCGCAACCGCCCAGGCCTTTGGGGGCGAGATCGTGTCCCTCACCGGGGCAGAGATCCAGCCTCACCACTGGGACAGCTTCTGGCACTTCTACCAGGACACCGGCGCCCGAAAATGGGGCACCCCCTACCTCACCCGCCGCTTCTTCAACATCGCGCAGGAAACGCTCCGCGACGACCTCCTCCTCATCCTCGCAATACGCGAAGGTCAGCCCATCGCAGGAGCTCTGAACTTCATCGGCCGTCATACGCTTTACGGGCGCTACTGGGGCGCGATCGAGGATCACCCCTGCCTCCACTTCGAGGCTTGCTATTACCAGGCCATCGACCACGCCATTGCGCACGGCCTGTCCACCGTCGAGGCCGGCGCCCAGGGCGCACACAAACTGGCGCGCGGCTATCTGCCCGTCCAGACCCACTCGCTCCACTGGATCGCGGACGAAGGCTTCTCCCGCGCCGTCGAACAATATCTCGACGCGGAACGCGCCGCGACGGATGAGGAAATAGAGGTCCTGACCAGCTACGGACCCTTTAAGAAAGTCACATCGGAGGCATAATGGCCCAGAAGCTCTCAGACGTTGAACGCAACGAACTCTTGACCCCGCTCTTCGAGGCAGGCTGGCAAACGGACAGTGACCGCGACGCCATCACCCGGACCTACAAATTCGGATCCTTCGTCGAAGCATTTGCGTTCATGTCCGGCGCGGCCCTCCACGCGGAAAAGCTGAACCACCACCCAGAATGGTCGAACGTCTACAACCGCGTGACCGTCACGCTCACGACCCATGACGCAGGCGGGCTGACCGAACTCGACGTCAAACTTGCCAAACGCATGGACGCGCTCGCCTGAGGAAAGGTCCCCTCTTTCGTCTTGGGAAAAATACGGCGGGGGGCCGCCAAAGGCGGCGGGGCAGTGCCCCAAAACATCCCGCCGAAATGGAACGGGCGCCCCGCTGGACGCCCGGAAACAGTGTCTATTAAGGCCCAACTTACCAGGTATCGGGACCCTTCTCAGCGAAGGAATGCACCAGGAAGTCGATGAAAGCCCGCACCTTCGGCTGGGTGAAGCGGCCCGGCGGGTACACCGCATAGATGCCTTGCATCTCCACCGGCAGATCCGGAATAGCCTCCTGGACGAGACCCTCGTCCAGCGCCTCGGCGTAAAGGAAACTCGGCAGATAAGCGATCCCCAGACCCGAGATCGCAGCATTCAGAAGCGACTGACCGTCATTCACCGTCAACCAGCCCGCTGTCCGCACCTGGCGCTTCTCACCCGACGGCGCAGTCAGCTTCCACACATTGCCCGACGACTGGTTCGAGTAATGCAGAAGCTTGTGCTCGTTCAGATCATCAATCTTCGCCGGCCGACCATATTCCGAGAAATAGGCGGGGCTCGCGATCATCCGCTTCGTGGTTTCACAGAGTTTCCGCGCCCGAAGCGTCGAATCCTCCAGCTCCCCAATGCGGATCGCCATATCGAACCCTTCCGAGATCAGTTCGACATAGCGGTTGTTCAGCACCATGTTCACCGTGATGTCCGGGAACTCCTGCAGGAATTCGCCCAGGACAGGCGACAGGTGGTTCACGCCGAAATCTGTTGCAACGGAAATCCGCAGAAGCCCAGACGGGGCGGACTGCATGGACGTCACAAGCGCATCTGCTTCGCCAGCATCATTCAGGACGCGTCGCGCACGATCATAATAGGCCAACCCGATCTCTGTCGGGCTCACCCGGCGCGTCGTCCGGTTCAGGAGCCGCGCCCCAAGCCGTGCCTCAAGCGAGGAAACGTGCTTCGACACGGCAGATTTGGAAATGCCCATCTTCTTGGCAGCGTCCGTGAACCCTCCCTGGTCCACGACAGTTGCGAAGGCTTCCATTTCGGTCAAACGGTCCATTTAACACCTTGCTTACCGGTACCCTCCACACCGGGCCTTCTGCAGGTGAAATCAGGCGAAAATGGGAACAGCGACCGACAATACTTGGGTATCTTCAGGATCGTTACGTGTTCCGAAACATGCGGAAACCCGCATCAAACGGAGTTAATACACTGATTTGAATAAATTAAATCAAAGAGCAGCAGCCAAACGTGCGCCCTGATCAATCGCCCGCTTAGCATCAAGTTCGGCAGCAACATCCGCCCCGCCAATCACATGAACCGACACCCCGGCCTCTTCCAAATCGCTCAGAAGCGGCCGGAACGGCTCCTGCCCCGCGCACAACACAACGGTGTCCGCCTCGATCAGGGTCGGCCGTTCGCGCGCTTCACCAAACGAGACATGCAAGCCCTCGCCATCGATCCGCTCATAATTGACCCCACCCATCATCTCGACACCCTTCATGCGCAGGCTCGCCCGGTGGATCCATCCCGTCGTCTTGCCTAGCCCCTTGCCCGGGCGCCCCTCTTTCCGCTGGCATAGGGTCACTTTTCGCGCTGCAGCTTCAGGTTTCGGCCCTTCAGGCGCCAGACCACCGCGATCTTCTTCGGGATCAGATACCCCCCATTCCCTCAGCCAGGCCTCCAGATCCTCGGTTATGCTCTCACCTTCGTGGACCAGATACTCTGCCACATCGAAACCGATGCCGCCCGCGCCCACAATCGCGACCCGCTGACCCGCCACGACGGCACCGCTTAGGATATCGACATACCGCGCAACAGTCGGCCCCTCCTGACCGGGGATACCCGGGCTCCGCGGTTCCACCCCACTTGCCAGAATGACCTCGTCAAACCCGCGTAAGGCCTCCGCATCCGCCCGAACGCCAAGGCGCAGATCAATGTCGGATGCTGCGACCTGACCCTCATACCAGTCCACAAGCCCATGGAACTCTTCCTTGCCCGGGATCTGCCGCGCCAGGTTCAGCTGCCCTCCGATCCGGTCAGCGGCCTCGAACAGGGTCACCCGATGCCCCCGCTCCGCCGCCACCAAAGCCGCCGACAACCCCGCCGGACCGGCCCCCACAACAGCCACCCGTTTCGGCGCTTTTGCGCCGGAATAGACTAAGGTTGTCTCATGACAGGCCCTTGGATTGACAAGACAGGTGCTCACCTTCCCCGAAAATGTGTGGTCCAGACAGGCCTGGTTGCACGCAATGCAGGGCGCAATGGTTTCGCCACGCCCCGCCGCCGCCTTCGCCACGAAGTCGGGGTCCGCCAGAAACGGCCGTGCCATCGACACCATGTCGGCGGCGGCCTCCGCCAGCACCGCCTCGGCAACCTCCGGCGTATTGATCCGGTTCGATGTGATCACAGGGATCCCCACCTCTCCCATCAGCTTCCGGGTCACCCAGGTAAACGCC
>CAWUIX010000296.1:0-4241 GCA_963922395.1 uncultured Rhodobacterales bacterium
CGGCATCCGACATCAGATTGCCCGTAATCAGGTTGAACAGGGTCGACTTGCCGGCGCCATTGGGCCCGATGATGCCCAGTGCCTGGCCTTCAGGAACCTCAAATGTCACATCATCCGTGACCTTCAGAGATCCAAAGCTTTTGGACACGTTTTGAAGCGACAGGATTGTCATGGCGACTCCGGTAAGTGGGCGCTGCTCAGATCGGTTTGGGCGGGAGGCCCGCCACTGGCGGGCCTCTCCTGCTTGCGCGTCAGGAGGAAAGCTCTTCCATCGAACCGCCCGTTGGCACGTCGGGTGCTGTCTTGTTGTCGACGATCACAAGGTCGTACCCGCCACCATCCTTCAGCCGCCACTGACCTCCGACAAGCGGCGTCTTGGCGACGTTCCGTTTTGCGAATGGTGGCAAAGCTGCGCCGTCCCAGGAGAGCGGCCCTACCACGGTGTTCATGTTCGTAGCCGAAATCGCGTCCGCAACTTCGTCAGGGTCTCGGGTATCCTCAACCCGGCCCATCACATCAGCTGCTACTTCAAAGAGTGCGTGAACAAATCCGATCGGCTGTGTCCACTGCTTGCCGGTCGCAGCTTCAAAGCCTGCAGCAACCTCGCCCGCACTCTGCCCTGTCAGAGAGGACGAGAACGGATGCGAAGGTGACCACCAGACCTCAGACGACAAATTGTGGCCTGTGTCTCCAAGCGCCTCGACGGCCTGCGGGAACAGAATGGCCTTACCGATGGATGCGGCCTTTGGGGTGAAGCCCTGCTGCTTGGCCTGCGTCCAGAACGTGGTGAAATCTGGCGGGATCACAACGCCAGTCACAATCTCGACGTTCGCTTGCTTGAACGCGTTGATTTGGGCCGAGAAGTCATCGGTCAGGTTTTGATATCGGCCAGGGTCGGTCAGAGTGTAGCCCTGATCGGCGAGCACCGGCGGGAAGCCCACAACCGGATCGCCCCAGGCGTTGCCGTCACCATCATTGGGGAAAAGACCACCTACCGATTTGTTGGTGTCGAGCTGAGCCCACATGTTGGTGAAGACCGCGATGACATCTTCGAGCCCCCAGAAGAAATGGAAGGCGTAATTGAAGGGCTCCCAGCTTCCAGGGTCGCCCGGATTGCCCTGCTGCCCGATGAACCAGGGCTGCCATGGCGCGACCGTGGAGATCACCGGGATCTCCTCATTCTCACAGGTCGTCGCAACCGGGTTCGTCGTCTCAGGCGTTGAAGCCACCAGCATCATATCGATTTCGTCATCAATGATCAGCTCGCGCGCGACATCTGCCGCACGGTTTGGGTTGGACTGGCTGTCCTTAACGATAACCTCAAAGTTCGCGCCGGCTTCCGTTCCGGCGAAACCGTTCAGGATATACTGATCGGCTTCCGCAAAAGCGGCGAGCGGGCCCGATTGTGGGCTGACATAGCCAAGACGGATTTTGGCGCCTTGAGCGATTGCGGGGGCGGCCAAGGCACCCGACGCAAGCGTCAGGCCAGTGGCGGCACTCGATTTTAGAAGTTTACGGCGGGTCAGCATAACTTTCCTCCCAGAAGATGCTTGTAGTCAGGCAGACGGATTTGTTCCGTCCCAGGCGTTCTGTAAGAGCGCCCGAATGGAAGAGCGGTCGATCGGTCTTGGGTTCCAGTAGGGGTTTTGGGTTGCGATCTCTGCCGCGCGGTCAAGATCCGCTTCGGAAAGGCCGAGATCGCGCAGAGCCATCGGCGCCCCCATCGAACGCGCAAAATCGTAGAGTGTGGCGCCCGCGCTTTCCCCTCCCATGGCATCCGCCAGTGGAGCAAGAAGATCGGAAACTTCAGCCTCGTTGAACGCTATCGCGTGAGGCAGGATGATCGCATGCGTTTCTGCATGCGGCAGATCGAAGGATCCGCCGAGCGTGTGGCAGAGCTTATGGTGAAGAGCCATTCCGACCTGGCCGAGCACCGTCCCGCAAAGCCATGCGCCATAGAGCGTTTCACCCCGAGCTGCGAGATCATCAGGCGCCGCTACGACCCTTGGCAGGGCAGAGGAAAACGCTCGGATTCCCTCGACAGCCAGGGCAGTAGAAAGGGGATTGCGGTCGCGGGCGTAGAGCGCTTCTGCAGCATGAGCCATCGCGTTCAGGGCGCTTGTAACCGTCATCGGCACTGGAAGCGTTGCAATCAGCTCGGGGTCGTAGACGATGACCTCTGGCAAAACACTGGCATCGGTGAGTGTCGTCTTCTTCCCATCTGCAGTCTGACCAAGGATAGGTGTCGCCTCGGACCCAGCATATGTGGTTGGAACAACGATCTGAGGAAGATCAGTGCGGTAGGCGATGGCTTTGCCCAGACCTGTTGTCGAACCTCCACCAATTGCAAGCACACAGTCGGCATCAATCTCCCGAGCATGCGCAACAGCCTCTTCGCTGATGCCAACCGGCGTGTGCATTGCCGCGCGAGTAAATACGCCTGCAGCGAGCTCACCGATCGTCTCGGCAAACTCCATCGCGGTTTCTGACTGCTGTGGCGTCGAAAGGACCAAGGCTCGCTCGCACCCAAGGGCCCGGATCTCCTCTGAGATCTGATTCCGAACCCCAGCACCGAACCGGACACGCACGGACGCAGAGGTGGCGACGAAGGAGGATTGGAAGTACGACATTCTTGTCCCTGGCAGTTCTCATCGCCGGGATAGCACCCAAAAAGGTTGAACTTGATCGAATGTCAGCTGCTTTATATAACTCACTGTTATGAAAATTGATCCACGCCACTTGGAGATTGTCGCGGCCATCGTCGATGAGGGCGGATTGACCGAGGGCGCCGAAGCCCTCAGTAAGTCGCAGCCAAGCGTGTCGCGGACAATCTCGCAGCTTGAGGCACGGGTGGGTGCTCCAATCTTCACTCCGGGCAAACGTCCGCTTAGACCTACCGAGCTTGGTCTTGCCCTCGCCGAACAGGGCAGAAAAATCAGGGAAGCCGACGCAGCTGCGGCAAGCATCGTCGCACGCTATCGAACAGGACATGAAGGCCTAGTACGCGTGGCCGGAACCCCAATCTTCATGGACGGCGTTATCACAGCGATGCTGGCGGAGTTCCAGCGCAGCAACCCGAATGTGCGTGTGGACCAATCCTATGGCTACGCGGATGACCTCATGTCTCGTCTTCAGAATGAGACGCTGGATTTCGCCGTTTGCCCACTTCGCGAAGATGCGGTCCCAGAGGGCATCAACTTCCAGCCGATCATGCAAGGGCTAAATGTCATCGCCTGTCGAATTGGTCATCCGCTTGCCCGCAAGCGCGGCGTGAAACTCGAAGACATCGCGAAGTATTCGTGGATCGCACCACCGGCGAACAGTCCGTTGTATCGTGACCTCCGTCATGCGCTGAAGAGCATCGGCGTCGATGATTTTCAGATAAGCTTCTCAGGGGGATCCCTTGCGTCGGTCGTAAGCGTGCTGGCCGGTTCAGACTCCCTTACCGTGCTCCCCTACTCCGTCGTCTTCCTTCAGCGAAAGCAGCGCACCCTGACCGAGCTGCCATTGAAGATCGGGCACCCGGACCGGACCCTAGGCCTTCTTTCATTGTCCGACCGCATCTCAAAACCTGCGGCTGCCCGCCTGCAAACATTCGTGGCCGGTCAGTTTCAAGGCTTGGCAAACCGCATCATGCAAGATCAACGCAATGCCCTTTGGCGCGGTGCAGAGCGTTAGGCTTAACCAACTGGACAGAATTAAATTTTGATCCTGTACATTGCAATGCCTATGCCCTCTGTCCCGGTAGGCACAGGCGCGCAATTGCGGCTTTATAGGATTAGCTCGTTTAAGGATGGTGCGGTCGAGAAGACTCGAACTTCCACGGGAGTTACCCCACAGCGACCTCAACGCTGCGCGTCTACCAATTCCGCCACGACCGCACGTGATCAGGTAGTGCGCCGCTCTCTAGCCGCTTGCGCCGCCCTTGTGAAGGGGGGCCGCACCACGCGTCTGCACTTTTTTCACCCACAGCCCAAACGCAAAACGGCGCCCCGCGTGGGACGCCGTCGCAACACATATCAGCCTAGCCGCTTACTGCTGAACCTCGAAGGTCGGCAGCGAGGAGACGCCAATATTCGGCTCATCCGCAATCAGCGGCTCAAAGCTCGGCTCGTTGCCCACAGGCGTCGGCACAGGCACCGGCACCGGGATCGGCTGACCGCCTGCCACCTGCTGCGGAACCGGGGTCGGGGCCACAACTGGGTCCACGTTCTGCGGCGCAAAGGCCGCGGCACCGGGAA
>CAWUIX010000297.1:0-4223 GCA_963922395.1 uncultured Rhodobacterales bacterium
TCCGGTGATCACGGCAGAGCCGGAAGGCGCGTGGACCAGTGCGATCACGGATGCGGCGCTGAACTGAACAATCGTTCAGTAGGTATTGTGATGGGGCGCGGGGGTTTCCTGCGCCCCTTCTTTTTTCTGGAGGTGGTTTGACCGAGTGGCGGTTTGAGTGGTCGGGGGGACGCGGCGCGGTCCAGGCTTTGGGCGGGATGGCGACGGCATCCTTTGCTCTGCCGGATGGGCGGAGTGTCGATCCGTTTGCGGTTGCGCCCTGGAGTGATGACACGGGCGCCGCCTACGACGCGCTTCCGGGGATCCTGAAGGGTTTGCGGGGTACCTGGCCGTGCGTGCCCTTTGGCGTGCCGGAGGTTCGTCGGGATCTGCCGTCGCGGTGGACGGATGGACTGGGTGAAGATCTGGCGACCGATCCGACGGCGCATGGGATCTCTTCGAACTTTGAGTGGCAGCGGGATGGTGCTGCTGAGGGCGGTCTTTCTCTGTCGATTGCATACCCCGAGGGCCATCCGGTTGAGCGTCTTGCGCAGGAGGTGCGTGGGGACGGGAATACGCTGACGACCGATTTGCACGTGACCATGCGGGAGGAAGCCGCGCTTCCGATGGGGTTTCACCCGACATTGCGCTTACCTGAGGCGCCAGGCTCGGCGCGGCTTGTGGTTCCGGGCGGCGGGCGGGTGTTCGCTTATCCGGCGGAGGTTGAGCCTGTGATCTCATGGGCCGCCATCGATGCGGTTGGGGCGGATTTGACGGCGGTGCCGCGACAAGGGGGCGGCGTGTTCGATGCGTCTCGGCTGCCGTTCGAGGGTCAAGCGGAAGAGCTTCTCTTGGTCGAGGCGCACGGGCATGCGCGGTTGGAGAACCGTGCAGAGGCCTATGCGGTCGATATCCGCTGGGATGCGGATCTGTTTCCGATGGTGATGCTCTGGCTTTCGCTCGGGGGGCGGCGGGCCTATCCGTGGAATGGGCGGTTTCGGGCGATTGGGATTGAGCCGATTTGCGGGGCGTTCGATCTTGGTGTGGTCCACAGCCAGCGGCGCGCCAACCCGATTGCGCGCGCCGGGCATAAGACCGTCGTCGCGCTTTCACCGGCACAAGCCCTTCGGACATCTTGCCAAATCTCGGTTTCGCCGTTGCCCTGATGGGGCGCGGGGCCTAGGGTCGCGCCGGGACTGTGGAAGGCTTCGGACGACGATGACGTATTGTGTGGGATTGCTGTTGGATGCCGGAGCCGTGCTGTTGTCGGACACGCGCACGAATGCAGGGCTCGACAACATCGCGACCTATCGCAAGACGTTTATCTTTGAGGCGCCCGGAGAGCGGTCCATCGCGATCCTGACGGCGGGGAGCCTGTCTGTCACGCAGACGACGCTGGCGCGGCTGGAAGAGGCTGTCTCAGACATGGAGCCCGACCCGCATCGATCGATCATGGAAGCGCCGACGATGCTGCAGGTGGCGCAGATCGTTGGGCGAACCTTGTCGGAGGTGTCGGCGGAGATCCGGGAGCGGATGGACCGGTCAAGCCAGAGCGCGAGTGCGAGCCTGATTGTCGCCGGGCAGCGCAAGGGCGGCGAGATGCGGATGTTCCTGGTCTATCCCGAGGGCAATTTCATCGAGGCGACGGCAGATACCCCGTTCCTTCAGATCGGGGAGCACAAGTACGGCAAGCCCATTCTGGACCGCGTGGTGACGCCGGAGACCTCGCTGGCGGATGCGAAGAAGGCGGTTCTGTTGTCGATGGATTCGACGCTGCGGTCGAACCTGTCGGTGGGAATGCCGCTGGATATGACGGTGATCGAGCGCGGGGCGTTTCAGGTGACCGAGCAGCGCCGGATCGAGGCGGATGACCCGGGCTTTCAGGCGATGAGCCGGGCGTGGAGCCAGGCGCTGCGCGACGGGTTTACCGAAATCAAAGTCTGACATGGCGATCTCGCTGGACACCCTTGGGACGCACGGGCCGGTCTATGGCCCGGCGGAGGGTGAGGATCTGGTGGGTTTGGTGATCCTCCATGGGTCAGAAGGGCCGTTTGCCGGGTGGGCGCATCGGTTTGCGGCGATCCTTGCGACCCACGGGGTGTTGGCGTTGCCCTGGGCCTATGGCGAGGGGGATTTCTGGGGTGCTGGCTCCATCAAGGACGTGGATATTCGAGGGGTTGAGGCCGCGGTTTCCGCCTTGGGCGATCATCCGCGGTGCAGGGGAGCGGGTTTGCTTGGTTGGTCGCGGGGCGGAGAGTTGGCGCTTTTGGTGGCATCGCTGATTGAGGATCCCGCGCGGTTGCCTTTCGTGGCGGCACATGCACCGTCCGATCGGGTGAATGAGGCCTTCGATCCCGAGGTGTTCCGTCGCGAGGAGTGGCGGGAGGAGATTGATCCCGACGGTGCGCGCGCCTGGGTCTGGCCCGGATTTGAGGATCGGTTGGTGCCGGGGTCCGAGATTGAGATCGAGCAATTTCGCGGGCCGGTGTTCCTAAGCGTCGGGGATGCCGATGAAATTACGGATCCTGCCTGCACCTATCGGATGGCGGCGCGGTTGGAGGCGGCGGGGACCCCCGCGGATCTCTTCATTGCTCCGGGGCAGGGACACGCGTACGATTTCGACACCGAGCCGCAGCTTTGGACGCGGCTTCTGGCGTTTATCGGAGAGGTGCGATGGCAGGACGTGTGACGGGGATAGGTGGGCTGTTCTTCCGGGCCAAGGACCCGGCGGCACTGTCGGCGTGGTACAAAACCCATTTCGACATTGATGCGAATGGCGCCTGGGCGCAGGAGGCGGGGTATTCGGTGCTGGGCCTCTTTGATGCCGGTACGGATTACTGGCCGTCGGACCGGTCGTTCATGTTCAACTTTCGGGTCGAAGATCTGGATGATTTGTCCGCCCGGCTGGAGGCCGCGGGGATCGAGGTCTTGACGGACCCGGCTTGGGACACGCCTGAGATTGGCCGGTTTGCACGGATCCATGACCCCGAAGGCAACCCCATTGAGCTATGGGAGCCGGCGGCCGGGGCCACGTGACCCTGGAGTTCGATCATCTGGCGGTGGCGGGTGAGACGCTGGAGGCGGCGACGGCGCATGTCGAAAAGTGCCTTGGCCTAACGCTAGAACCCGGGGGCGTCCATGTGGAGATGGGGACGCATAATCGCCTTCTGTCCCTGGGGCCGGGGATGTATCTGGAGGCGATTGCCGTTAATCCAGATGCGGCCCATCCCGGGCGGCCCAGGTGGTTCGATCTGGACCGGTTTTCCGGGGCGCCGCGGCTGACGAACTGGATTGCGCGGACCGAGCATTTGGCAGGCGCGCTGTCGTCGGCGCCGGAGGGGATGGGGGTGCCGATCCCCCTGCAGAGAGGCAAGTTCAGTTGGACGATGGCCGTGCCGGGATCGGGGCGATTGCCCTATGAGGGTGCGGCGCCGGCGCTGATCCAATGGGATGGGGCGCTTCATCCCGGCGATTTGCTGCCGGATCGTGGGTGCCGTTTGCGGCGTCTTTCGATCGCGCATCCTGATGCTGAGGCGCTTTTGGCGGCGTTTCCGGCGTTGGGGACCGTTGGTTTGGTGGAGTTTGCGGCGGGGGACACGGTGCGGCTGGAGGCCGAGATCGAGACGCCCGGCGGGGTCAAACTCCTGAGTTAGAACAGGAGCCCGGCCTTATGTATCAAACGCACCAATTAATCACCGGTTAACTCCGCTATCCTGCGCTCCATGCAGGACATAACCATAGACAACATACTACGCCAACTTCACCGGGAATGCATGAACGGTCGCCACGGTGGACTGATGTATGTGCTGATGCTGATGCGGCTTCGTGGGGTCAAACCTTGATTCAAGGCTTACAGCGAGCCGTATGGATCGCCGTCTGTCTCAGCCCAACGCATCTTACAGAACGTCTCATACGCCTTGTCCTCGCCACCCTTGTAGATCTCGCGAAGCGAGAGCGTGCGGGATGCCGCTGAGAGAAGGAAGTACTGAGCCAGTGTATCGTTTCCGTTACTTACGTAACGTATTTGATACATAGACGTACCGAATACAAGGACTTAGGTAATAAGTATATTACTTTTATCGTAAAGGACGATACGTGCCCGATCAAAACGACTGGGAAACCCTCGCGGCAAACCTGCTCAAAGCAGAGCCAAAACGTAGGGGAGTGACTTACAGTCAGCTTGCCGACATGATTGGCGAGAAAGAAGTTAATATTCGCAACAAATTATCTAGGGGTAAATTTAG
>CAWUIX010000298.1:0-4215 GCA_963922395.1 uncultured Rhodobacterales bacterium
ATCGCGAATGCCGCCGATGATGGTTTTGCTTTCAATCGTTTGCGGGATGTAGATCGTGAAACCCCGCAGGATGAACAGGAACGCCAGTGTCACGATAAAGCTCGGCAGACCCGTCTTGACCACGATCCAGCCATTGAGCGCTCCCAGCGCGCAGCAGATCGCAAAGGTGATCAGGATGGCAATCCACATGGGCAATGCCAGGACCACACCGAAGACAGCGATCATCATGCCCGCAAAGCCAATCATCGAGCCCACGGATAAATCGAACTCGCCAGCGATCATAAGAAGGCAGGCGCCTACGGCGATGATCATGAACTGAGCAGAGACAAGCGACCAGTTCATGACGCCTTGAGCCGCAAACATGCCGCTGTCGAAAGCAAACAGGAGAAACAGGGTAAATACCGCCACGGTGCCTACGATCCCGCCCAGTTCGGGGCGGATCATCGCCTGGCGGAACGATGAAATCTCTTTGACTCTTTCGTCAGTCGATGCCGTATCAGCCATAGTCCCTCCTCCTGGCCGAATGTCGGATACAAAACGGGCGGCCCAATCGAGCCGCCCGTATTGCGTTTTGGCTTAGCGGTACTCGCCCGCGAATTCTTCGACCTTGGCCAGACCGTCAGCGGTCACAAAGCCGGGGCCTGAATTGATGTTGTTACCTGGCAGAACACCGTAGCGGTCCCAGTTGGCCAGGATCACAACCGGCATGTAGGCCTGCAGGAACGGCTGCTGGTCGATGCCCCAGTTGATGGTGCCGGCTTTGATGCCTTTCACGATCTCTTCACCGAGGTCGAACGTGCCAAAGTGGATGTCACCGGCGAGGCCCATCTCGTCGAGCGCGGCGATCGTCGGGTCGGCGGAAACGGGGCCAAGCGTCAGGATACCATCCACATCCGGATTGGCGGAAAGATAGGCCATGACCTTGTTCTTAACTTCCGCCGGGTCGGTGCCGGAATCCATCATGGAGTCTCCAAGATCGATGCCAAGGCCGTCTGCGTAACCGCGGCAACGCTCACCCACGGTGGGCTGCTGGATCGCGTGGTTTACGCAGAGGAAGGTGGTGACGCCTTCACCCTTTGCGCGAAGACCCGCTGCAAAGCCTGCGTCGTACTCCGGCTGACCGACATACATCAGCGCGCCCACTTCGCGGGCCTGCTCTGGCGTGCCGGTGTTCATGATGATCACGTCGATCCCCTGATCGACTGCGTTCATGATCGGTCCTTTGAGCACGTCGAAGTCTGCGAGCGTGGTGATGATCCCATCGGGGTTCGAAGCCGCGGCCTGTTCGATGATGCGTGCCATATCCGCGATGTCGCCCGTGGGCGGGTTGCGGTATTCAACGTTGGCACCGACCTGCTCACCGGCGAGCGCGATGCCGTTCTTGATCGTGTTCCACCACGTGTCGCTGTCAGGGGCGTGGCTGACGAGCACGTAGGTTTCGCCTTCGGCCGCCGCCATCAGCGGTGCGGTGGCAACCATCGTGGCAACCGCAAGGGTTTTCAGAACTGTCTTCATAGGGTCCTCCCAGTCTGGCGACATATCGGTCGCAGATCGTGTTGGCGGGCGGTTTGCCCGCTTCTCGCACGAGTCGAAAGAAAGCACAGGTCGCCTCGCTTTGCAACCGGTTGCAAAAATCATTGACAAAGCTTTGGGTCCCGGTCTGTCATGGTCCGGTCAGGGAGACAGGAAATGGCGATCACACTGAAGGATGTGGCGGAGAAGGCGGGCGTCTCGCGTTCGGCGGTCTCGCGCACCTTCACCGAAGGGGCCTCTGTTTCCGACAAGACCCGGCGCAAGGTGGAACGGGCTGCCGATGAGCTTGGCTATCAGCCCAATGCCCTCGCCTCATCGCTGACGACCGGTCGGACGAAGCTGATCGGTTTGATTTCCAACAACTTTCACAACCCGATCTTTCTGGAGGTCTTCGATCTCTTCACCCGCGGACTCCAGGATCGCGGGTTGCGTCCGCTCCTGGTGAACCTTTCGGACGAGACGGATCCACAGAACTCCGTGCGTCTATTGCGTCAATACTCGGTGGACGGAGTGATCGTCGCGTCCTCGACCCTGTCTCCGGCCTTTGCGCGGGCCTTTCGCGAGGCACGCATGCCGGTCGTCCACTCCTTCGGTCGGTTTTCGAGCGCACCAGAAGTCCATGTCGTCGGGATCGATAATATCGCCTGCGGCCGCATGGCCGCCGAGGCACTGATTGCGCGGGGGTACCAGCACATTGCGTTTCTCGGCGGGCCTGAAAGTGCGACCTCCACGCAGGACCGGTTCAAGGGGTTTATGGATGTCGCCGAACGTCATCCCGAAGTGCGGGCCACCCATAGTTTCGCGTCGGCCTATTCCTTCGACGCTGGTCGCGTGGAGATGACAAAGCAGCTGATGACCGACCGGGCCGATGCGTATTTCTGTGGCGATGACGTTCTGTCGATTGGAGCCTTGAGCGCGGTGCAATCGGCAGGCCTGTCTTGTCCGGGCGATGTCGGCATCATCGGTCTGAACGATATGGAGATGGCCCGGTGGGAGAACATCGCGCTCACGACGATCCGGCAGCCCATTCCAGAGATCGTTGAGAGTTCCATCGAGTTGGTGACCACAATGCTTGATGATCCTGGGCGGATGCCGGAGACGCGGCTCTTTGCCTGCCGGATCGTGGAGCGGGAGACGTTGCGGCCCATCCCCTAAGAGGACTCAAGAGTTTTCGGGAAAACTCTTCGCAAATTTCTTTCTCAAGAAATTTGGATGGGACGCTGCCCCACCGTATTTCTCACCAAGAAGAAAGATCAGCGGAACATGGGCGGGCGCGCGTCTTGCCAGATTCCGCCTTCCTTGGCGGAGGCGACAGCCGCGTAGACCGCCGCCATGGAGCGCAGCCCGTCTGCAGCCTTTGGATAAGCGGGTGCGGCGCTTGCCGGTGCGCGACCGTCCTTTTCAGCACGGATGGCCTCGGCCAGGTCAACATAGATGTTAGCGACCGCGAGCGGGAACCCTTCGGGGCTGCCAATCACGACGCGGGAGAGGCGCGCGGCATCCTCACTGAGGCCGCCTTCGCCCTTTTCGATGATCTCGGTCCGGCCGCCCAGTCGCTGATAGCGCACCTGGTTCGGCTGTTCCTGCGCCCAGAAAAGGCCGCCGGTTTCCCCGTAAATCTGGATATCGAGCCCATGCTGCCGTCCGATGGCGACCGTCGACGTCCAGAGACGGCCTACCGTGCCGCCGGACATCCGGAAGTTCACCATTGCATCATCCTCAAGCTCACGGCCCGTAACGGTGGAGGCGAAATCAGCGGAGAGTGTTTCCACCTCGTCGCCTAGCACAAAGCTTGCAAGATGGAGCGCGTGAATGCCGCAATCGGCCATCTGGCCAGAAACGCCGGCCTGCGCCGGATCATAGCGCCAGCGGACGCGGGGGTTGTCCTGATCGGCGGCATCCGCGTGATGGCCGTGGCTGAAATTCGCGACGACGAGGCGGATTTTGCCAAGGTCGCCATCGGCGACCATGCGGCGCATCTGGCGGACCATCGGATAGGCCGAGTAGCAGTAATTCACCGCACAGATTTTGCCAGCGGATGCGGCCAAGCGGACAATCTCTTCCCCCTCTTCCAGCGTCATGGTCATGGGTTTTTCACAGAGGACGTTGAAGCCAGCCTCGAGGAAGGCCTTGGTGATCTCGAAATGCGTGGCGTTGGGGGTCGCGACGGTGACGAGATCGATCCGATCGTCGCGCGTACGTTCACCTTCGAGCATTTCCTGCCAGCTGCCATATGCGCGGTCAGAAGCAATGCCGAGGGATTCTGCGTAGGTCCGGCCCTTTTCGGCATTGATATCAAGGGCGCCTGCGACAAAGGCGAAGTGGCCGTCGGCTTGGGCGCCAAGGCGGTGGGCGGGGCCGATCTGGCTGCCATCGCCGCCACCGACCATGCCCCAGTTGAGCTTTGCCATTGGGGTATTCCTTCTAAAAGCCGATAGAGGCCAGGTAGGCCCGGTTGATCTTCGCGTCACCGACCGGATCGGTGTCAGGGAGCGTTGGGTCGCAATCCTGCTCAACCGTGCACCAGCCGTCGAAGCCGGCGTCGAGGAGGGTCTGACGAACAGCGGGAAAATCGACATCGCCGTCGCCGAGGTTGCAGAAAATGCCCTGGCCGCACGCGTCGTAGAAACCGGTTCCCTTGGCAATGACATCCGCCTTTACTGCGGGGTCGATATCCTTGAA
>CAWUIX010000299.1:0-4200 GCA_963922395.1 uncultured Rhodobacterales bacterium
ACCCGGGGCCCGGGACCGTCACTTGCCCCGCCGCCCATGGCGAGCTTGCGGCGGAGATCGGCAAGCTCGGATTGAAGTGCCTTCCGCTCGTCCAGAAGCGCCCGCACCCGGTCGGGCACCTCGGCTGCTTGCGCCTTAAGCGCCAGTGCCGCTTCCGCGAGACGGTGGTCCTGGTCGGACAGATGGCGAAAGGCCGCATCGCCCGTGAGCGCCTCAATCCGGCGCACCCCGGCAGAGGACGCGCTGTCGCCCAAGGTCACGAAGGTGCCGATGTCGCCGGTTTGGGCCACATGGGTGCCCCCGCAGAGTTCGATCGAATAGGTGTCGCCCTGGGCGCCCTTGCCGGTGTCGGCGGTGCCCATGGAGACGACACGGACTTCATCACCGTACTTCTCGCCAAAGAGCGCCTTTGCCCCGATCTCCCGTGCCTCGTCCGGCGTCATGATCCGTGTTTCCACGGGCGTGTTCTGCCGGATGAAGCGGTTGACCTCTTCTTCTACGCGGCGGAGCTCGTCCAGGCTCAGCGCCTTGGTGTGGCTGAAATCAAACCGTAGCCGGTCCGGCGCGTTGAGCGAGCCGCGCTGAGCCACGTGATCGCCCAGGGCCTGACGCAAGGCTTCGTGCAAAAGGTGCGTGGCCGAATGATTGGCCCGGATCGCACCGCGGCGTCCATGATCGACCGTCATGTGAACGGGTGCGCCCACCTCCAGCCGCCCCGTTTCAAGTTGGGTCAGGTGGCCGAAAACGGCGCCACCGGCGAAACGCTTTGTGTCCGTGACGGTGCCCGTTACATCGCGGTTTTCGAGGCTGGTGACGTGACCGGCATCCCCCACCTGGCCGCCGGATTCCCCATAGAACGGCGACTGATTGAGAACGATCCAGGCCTCGCCGGGCCCCTCAAGGTGATCGACAGGTGCCCCATCCTGAACGATGGCCGTGATCTGTCCTTCCGCGACTTCGGTGTCGTAACCCAGGAACTCTGTCGCGCCCTGGGTCTCTGCAATGTCGAACCAATGGCCGGCGTCGGCGGCCTCGCCGGACCCGGCCCAGGCGGCGCGTGCTTTGGCCTTCTGCGCTTCCATCGCGGCATCAAAGCCAGCGATATCTACGCCACGGCCCTTTTCGCGCAGGGCGTCTTGGGTCAGATCGAGCGGGAAGCCGTAGGTATCGTACAGCTTGAACGCAGCCTCGCCGGGAAGATCGGCCCCATCTGGAAGGTCGGTCAATGCGTGGTCCAAAAGCGACAGGCCGCGGTCGAGCGTCTGGCGGAACCGCGTTTCTTCCAGCTTCAGGGTTTCTTCGATCAGGGCCTGAGCGCGGCCTAGTTCCGGGTAGGCCTGCCCCATCTGGCCGACCAGCGCGGGAACGAGGCGATGCATCAACGGATCTTGTGCGCCAAGCAGCGCGCCGTGGCGCATCGCGCGGCGCATAATCCGGCGCAGCACGTAGCCCCGCCCCTCGTTCGAGGGCATCACACCGTCGGCGATTAGAAAGGACGTCGACCGCAGGTGATCGGCGATCACCCGGTGGTGCACGTTCCCCGGGCCATCGGGGTCGGACGAGGTGGCGTGGGCCGAGGCCTCGATCAGCGACCGCATCAAATCCGTGTCATAATTGTCGTGCTTGCCCTGCAGGAGCGCCCCGATCCGTTCCAGGCCCATGCCGGTATCGATGGACTGCATATCGAGAGCGCGAATCGACCCGTCTTCGAACTGTTCGTTCTGCATGAAAACGATGTTCCAGATCTCGATGAACCGGTCACCATCCTCGTCCGGAGACCCCGGAGGCCCGCCGGGGATGTGGTCGCCGTGGTCATAGAAGATCTCTGTGCAGGGACCACACGGACCTGTCGGGCCCATCTGCCAGAAATTGTCCGAAGTCGCGATGCGGATGATCCGATCCTCGGGCACGCCGGTCTTTTTCCAGATTTCGGCGGCTTCGTCGTCCGTGTGGTAGATCGTGACCAACATCCGCGAGGCATCGATCCCGAAACCATCGGTCAACAGCTTCCAGGCGTAGGGGATCGCATCCTCCTTGAAGTAGTCGCCAAAGCTGAAATTGCCGAGCATCTCGAAAAACGTGTGATGCCGCGCGGTGTAGCCGACATTGTCCAGATCGTTATGTTTGCCGCCTGCCCGCACGCATTTCTGGCTCGTGGTCGCGCGGGAATAATCGCGGTGCTCCAGGCCTGTGAACAGGTTCTTGAACTGCACCATCCCGGAATTGACGAACATGAGCGTGGGGTCGTTCCGCGGCACCAGCGGAGAGGACGGGACAACTTCGTGGCCGTTCTCGCCAAAATAGTCGAGGAAGGTTGAGCGGATTTCATTCAGGCTGGGCATAGGGCGATCTTTTTTCGAATGTCGGCCTGATCTATGCCGTGGTGCGGCGGCTGTCCACAGGCACGATCACCACAGGAGAACCGATCGTGACGGATAGGACGGATCGAGACGGCCGCACAGCGTTGCACCGGGTGTTTCTAGATC
The DNA here is from genome assembly GCA_963922395.1 of uncultured Rhodobacterales bacterium. Classification (GTDB taxonomy): domain Bacteria; phylum Pseudomonadota; class Alphaproteobacteria; order Rhodobacterales; family Rhodobacteraceae; genus Ovoidimarina. Next base: position 2,487 of record CAWUIX010000299.1, read on the forward strand.
TTCCTCAGAGCGCACACCCCACCGCGGTCGGCACGTTTGTGTCCGCCGGCGCCGATCCCGACCGACCGAATGCGGCAGGCATCACTGCTCGCGCACTCGCCCACCGCATCGCCGACTTTGATGCAAGCCTTTTGCCTGCACCCCCGGAAGGCTGAGCGTCCGGGCACCCCCAAATCTTCTTTCTGAAAATATCCCGGGGGAGGCCCGGAGTTCATCCGGGCCGGGGGCAGAGCCCCCTACTTAGGCTCAGACATCCACCAAAGCGTCGTCGTCATCATCCTCGATCGCGCCCTCCGGCATATCGAAATCAAGCCCGTGCGCAGCCCGGATTTTATCCTCGATTTCCAGAGCGATGGCTGCGTGCTCTTTCAAAAAGCCCTTGGCATTCTCACGCCCCTGACCGATCCGCTCGTCACCATAGCTGAACCAGGCGCCCGACTTCTCAACGACGCCAGCTTTGACACCGAGATCGAGGAGTTCGCCGGTCTTCGAGATGCCTTCGCCGTACATAATGTCGAACTCGACCTGCTTGAACGGGGGCGCGACCTTGTTCTTCACCACCTTGACGCGGGTCTGGTTGCCAACGACTTCGTCGCGGTCCTTGATCGCGCCGATCCGACGAATGTCTAGGCGCACAGACGAATAGAATTTCAGTGCATTCCCGCCCGTTGTCGTTTCCGGCGAGCCGAACATCACGCCAATCTTCATCCGGATTTGGTTGATAAAAATCACCATACAGTTCGATCGACTGATCGAAGCGGTGAGTTTCCGCATGGCCTGGCTCATCAGGCGGGCCTGGGCACCCACGGTGGCGTCGCCCATGTCGCCTTCAAGCTCTGCCTTTGGCGTCAAGGCCGCGACTGAGTCGACGACCACCATGCTGACCGCGCCAGAGCGCACCAACGTATCTGTGATTTCGAGGGCTTGTTCACCGGTGTCGGGCTGCGAGATCAGCAGCTCATCAAGGTCGACACCGAGCTTCTTGGCATAGTGCGGGTCGAGCGCATGTTCTGCGTCGACAAAGGCGCAGACCCCACCCTTTTTCTGCTCTTCGGCCACACAATGGAGCGTGAGCGTCGTCTTGCCCGAGCTTTCAGGGCCATAGATTTCGACGATCCGTCCTTTGGGCAGGCCACCGATCCCAAGCGCGATATCAAGCCCCAATGACCCGGTCGAGGTCGCTTCAATCTCTTGCAACGGCGTGCCAGCGCCGAGCTTCATGATCGAGCCCTTTCCGAACTGACGCTCGATTTGCGCCAGCGCCGAATCGAGCGCTTTTTGCCGGTCATTGCTCCGCTTGTCGGTCATCTCAAGAATACTTGCCGTCGCCATTGGTCCTGTTCCTTATATTCCATGGCCGCCCGGGGGATGCCAGTCCTGGCATAGGGGCCGCGCCGCTGCACATGTTCGCCTCTTGTTCTTCTCACGAGGTATGAGAACAAAACGCGAAAATTTCAACTGTTTTCTTCGCACACAGTTTGGGACAGCGTGGTTAATGACGCGTTACTCGCCGCAAGGAACTCGACCTAGTGCAGCTGGTCCTGAACTGTTTCTGTCAACTGGGTGAGAGAAAACGGCTTTGGCAAGAAGACCGACTCCGGAATGCGCGATTGCCCGTCGGAGAAACTTTCTTCGGCATAGCCTGACACGAACACCACGCGCGTTTCGGGCCGGTTGCGCAGGGCCTCGGCCACCCAGGTCGGACCATCCATTC
>CAWUIX010000300.1:0-4187 GCA_963922395.1 uncultured Rhodobacterales bacterium
ACGTCCATGGCACGGCGTTGAAGAACCTTAAGCGAGGGGCCGACGCCGCAAGCGATAGCGAATTTGATGAGCGTCTGCAGCTTGGCGGGACCAGCAACTCCGATGTGTACCGGCAGGGTGATGCCCTCGGCCTGAAGCCGGTCGACCCATTTGATGATGGGCTGCGCCTCAAAGGCGAACTGAGTGGCAATGGCCATGTCGGCGTCGGTCCGCTCCGAAAACGCCTGCTTCCAACGAAGCGCCTCCATCACGGTCTTGTCGCCGCCATCAGGATCGATGTCGCGGTTGCCTTCGGGATGTCCGGCGACATGCAGGCGTTTGAAACCCGCCTTGTCGAAAAGGCCGGTTTCGAGCAGCTGCATGGAGGCGTGGAACGCGCCATGGGGCTCAGCAACGCCACCGGCAAGAAGCAGCGCCTGCTCCACACCGGCTTCGCCCTGGTAGCGGGCGATCCAGTCTGCGAGCGTCGCCTCATCCTTGATAATACGCGCCGGGAAGTGCGGCATGACGGGATATCCGTCTCGCGCCAGCCGGGCGGCGGTGCGGACCATGTCCTCAATCGGCGTGCCTTCGATGTGGGCGATGTAGACGCGGGTGCCCTCGGGCAGGAGCGCACGGAAATCTTCAACCTTCTCCGCCGTGCGGGGCATCACCTCGATCGAGTAGCCTTTGAGGAAGGCCTCAACCTCGGGCGAAACCGTCGTTCCGGACGTTACCTTGCGCTTGAACTGCAACAGGGCCATCGCGGCCTCCCATAGTTTGGTGGGCGTCACGCCCAGCCGTCGTTGTCGATCAGCGCCTTGATACGCGCGGTGTCGTATTCTGTGTCGAGCCGGTTTGCCTCGGACTTCGCAACTTCGTTGGGATCACCATCGACCGCGTAGGGCGCCGCTTTCCGCCATTCAGCGAGATAGTCATCGGTGCCGTCAGCGCCAACCTTCATGGCCGCACGGTCAATCGCCTGCTCAAACCGCTCAGGCAACTGAATCTTCGCGCCACGGCGGCCTTTGCCCACGATCACCTGGGCTGGGATATCGCGCCAGTAAACTACGGTCACGTCGGGCATGGCTGATTCCTTTCGTAGCTGATGTCCTACGCGGGATCGCCGCGAAGACAGCGCGTGTTTTCGACATGTGGTGCGCAATGACCGACGTCCTGACAAACGGCGCGTAGGGGATCAATGGCTGTGGGGCGTAATAATTCTCATAGAAATCATGAGGTGGACCAACATCGTTTTTCTTGCGCGGGCGACCGACCGCACCTAGCATGAACTCAACTTTAAATTGGAGGGCGATATGCCGCCCGAGCGTCCCGATGGTGCGGACGCGTTCCCGAAAGCGGTTGAGCGCGGCGCGCCACGGCCTGATCCGGCCGCGCTTTATGCCGCGCTGGATTTGGGCACTAACAGTTGTCGCATGCTGATTGCCCAGCCGAAGGGCAATCAATTTCATGTTGTCGACAGCTTCTCGAAATCTGTGCAACTCGGCCAGGGTCTTGAGGCCTCTGGACGGCTATCCCGTGGATCGATGCGGCGCACGGTGCAGGCCTTGCGGGTGTGTCAGTCGAAGTTGCGCAAGCATGACGTTCAGAGGATGCGTCTCGTGGCGACCGAGGCCTGTAGGCGGGCCACGAACGCAACGCAGTTCATTGAGTATGTGAAGCAGGAGACGGCGCTTCAGCTGGAGATCATCCAGCCGGAGGAAGAGGCCCGGTTGGCCGTAATCTCTTGCGCGCCGCTTGTCTCGACGAAAACAGAGCAACTTCTGGTCGTGGACATTGGCGGCGGTTCGACAGAGCTGGTTTGGATCGATCTCACACGGGTGCCGCGCGCGGAGCGGCCGAAGGCAATTATGCGGCTCAGGTCCGGCTTTTCGCACGATGACGGCCCGTTCCCATCTGCCCGGGTGGTCGATTGGATCTCTGTGCCGCTTGGCGTCGCGACCTTGCGCGAGCAGTTCGACGATGTGACGGATGATGCGGCGCGGTTCGCGCTGATGAGTTGGTTTTTCGAAGAGAACCTGTCCGAGTTCTCGCCTTACGAGGCGGAGCAGGCGCGAGAGGGCTTTCAGATTATCGGAACCTCAGGAACCATCACGACCGTTGCGGCCAGCCACCTTGGGCTTCGCCGATACGACCGGAACAAGGTGGATGGTTTGCGCATGACATCGGATCAGATCGATCGGGTGATTCAAGAATATCTAACGCTTGGTCCGCAAGGTCGGCGGGCGGACCCTCGGATTGGCAGGGATCGGCAGGCACTGATCATGTCTGGCGCCGCAATCCTTCAGGCGCTTCTGCGGATCTGGCCGACGGACCGGTTGTCCGTTGCGGATAGGGGTTTGCGCGAGGGATTACTGTACGCGCAGATGTCGACCGATGGCGTTTTGGAAGACGGAGCGTTCTAAGAAGCGCCGTTCTGTGCAGCAGATTTCCGCTGACCCCGGGGATCCGAGGGAATTTCCACGGGTGTTCACGCATCTTTAACCATGATTGCCGTTTTGTTGCCGCGCTGCGCGAGCAACCAGCAAAGGATGGTTTAATGCATAGGTTCCTCATACTCGCTCTTGGCATAATGGGCGCTGTTAACGCCCTTCCCGGAGAGGCGGCGGTTTTCGACTTGCGCGATGCAGTGGGATGTCGCCTGGAGCGTCCGTTGTGCGTCGCGCGGGCAGGTGAGTCGAATTCCGCATCAAACCAATCGACCGAGCGAACTGAACCCCTGGAGGCCGGTAGGGGACGATGGACATTTGACTGGCTGCGCGGGCCCGATCCTGAACGTTTCCCTCATTCGTCCCCGCCCGGGCGCAGCGGGTCCGCGAATGGTGCGCCGGCGACGGTGCTTGCATTGCCTCTTCCGGGGGGAGGTCTCTTGATGCTTACAGCGCTTGGGGCTGTGATGGCTATACGGAGGCGACGCTTCAGTCTCGACTAACGGACGGTTTCTTCTTTGCCGGTGCTTCGTTATTGCTGCGTCACGAAAAGGCGGGACAGATGGCGAAGCGACCCTCAAGCGGCCGAGGTCAGCGCGACCTTAAGGTGCGTGTCAAAACGGCGCGCGGGCGGAAATCGAGTTCCACCCGTTGGCTGGAGCGTCAGTTGAATGACCCTTATGTTCGGCGCGCCAAGGCGGAGGGGTATCGCGGGCGCGCAGCGTTCAAAATCATTGAGTTGGATGACAAGTATCATTTCCTGACGCCTGGGGCGCGCGTCGTGGATCTTGGTTGCGCGCCTGGCGGATGGACGCAAGTTGCCGTGCAGCGGGTGAACGCGCTTGGGTCGCAGGGCGGGCGTCCGCAGGGGCGCGTCCTTGGAATTGACCTGCAGGAGATTGAGCCCGTTGCCGGGGCCGAGTTGCACCAGCTCGATTTCATGGAAGACGGGGCCGACGACAAGGTGAAGGCCTGGCTTGGGGGTTCCGCGGATGTTGTGATGTCGGACATGGCTGCAGCATCCTCGGGCCATAAGCAGACCGATCACCTTCGGATTGTCGCATTGTGCGAGGCTGCGGCAGAGCTTGCATTCGATGTTTTGGCCCCGGGCGGCACGTTCGTGGCAAAGGTTTTGGCGGGGGGCGCGGAAGCCGGGCTTCAAACGCTTCTCAAACAACGCTTTGACAAAGTTGCGAACGTGAAGCCGCCTGCGTCCCGCTCTGACAGTTCAGAGAAGTTTGTCGTCGCTATGGGCTTCCGGGGAGACCTGGCAGAAGAAGACGAGCAGACCTAGCGTGTAAACGTGATGCGGGACTTTCGCGTGCCCTCTTCGTCGAGTGCGATACGCATCCTCTGTGTAAGGAGCAGTGGCTCCGACTTTCGACGCGTTCCCGTCTCACGGACCAAGTCGTACTTCGTTTCGTCGATGAGTTCGCCGGATCGGATCGCAGCCTCCAGTTCCGGTGAGGGGTCGTGAAGCTGGGACTCATGCTCATGTAGCGCTGTGGCGCGCGACCTGAGCGTCTCAGGGGTGGGTCGGGTCACAGGGGCACGGTCTCCTCAGCCGGTTAGAGATGCCCCTCACACCCAAAGTTTGCCCCGCGCTTTGGTTAATCCGGGGCCGTCACGCGTCAAAGCAGAGACAACGGTGGTCTGATTGCCATCAATCATGGGCGAGATGAAGGTTTGTTGCGAAAATCGAAACAAAACCCGGACCGCTGTGGCAGATGTGCAAAGGGGCGCCCGTAAGAGGGCGCC
>CAWUIX010000301.1:0-4179 GCA_963922395.1 uncultured Rhodobacterales bacterium
AGATGTCGAAGTTCGACTGATAGACGCCCGGATCGTGCGTGTCCGCCGTGTTCCCATCGTGCTGCGCGACGCGATAAACACCGCCGCTTTTTGGTTCCGCCTTTGCGGATGTGGTCCAAAGACCCGTTGCCGTAGTCGCGGTCATGCCCGAGGCCATGGCATAGTACATGAACGACCGGCGCGAGATCCCACCCTGACGGGCGGCGTCTGCTAGCCGGTCAATCATGAACTGTTTCTCATTCTTGTTCATGAGTTCTCCCTGAAGCAATCTTAATGGCCGCGTTCAGCGGCTCATGTTTTCACAAAGTCCAATGCGAGCTCACCAACAGTAAGCCCATTTGCGACATAACAGTAACAGATCACGAACTCTGGTGCGTATCCAGCCATTTCCTCAACAAATTTCCATGAGCTCAGATCGGGCTCAGGTCGGAATTCAGCGTGCCACTTCGCTTTTTGCAGGGTCAAACCAAAATATTTAGGGCAGCCTCCCCAGGATTATTGGGAATGGAGTCGGGCTGTGACCGAAGAAACCACGCTCACAAGGCGCCGCGCGGGCGGGCGTTCTGCCCGCCGGGCGCTCCGCACGCGGCCAGAGTTTGAGATGCTCCCCGGCCTGACGCGAAAGATCCCGCTTTGCGAAATCATGGACGCCGACGGGGTCGCACGAATTGACGCGGCATCCATGGATATCCTGGAAGAGGTGGGGGTCGTCTTTCGCGACGAAATCGCCCTCGAAGACTGGCGCAAGGCCGGCGCCGATGTCCGGGGTGAGCGGGTTCACCTCGACCGCGGCCTTGTCCGCGAGTTGATCTCAACCATCCCGTCGGACATCACCTATCACGCGCGGAACCCGGCCAATCACGTGCCCATTGGTGGAAACCGCTCGATCTTCGTCCCCATGACCGGGGCGCCGTATCTGAGGGACCTCGACGATGTGCGCCGGGGCCCGACGCTCGACGACCTCGCGATGTTCCACAAGCTTTCGCATATGTCGCCCGCGCTGCATTCCAGCGCGCATCACATCGTCGAACCGATGGACCACCCGGTCAGCCACCGGCACCTCCGCATCACCTATTCCTCGATGAAATATTCCGACAAGACGTTCATGGGCATGACAACCAGCCCCAAGAACGCCGAGGATGTGATGGATATGTGTGCGATCCTCTTTGGCGAGGACTACCTTGAAACGCACCCGGTCACGACCGGCAACTGCAACGGCAACTCGCCCCTTGTCTGGGACGAAACCATGCTGGGCGCGATGCGCGCGTTCTGCCGGCGGAACCAACCGGTCCTCTGCTCTCCGTTCGTCCTGGGCGGCGCGAACACGCCTGCCTCCGTTGCACCCACCGTCGCGCAGTTGAACGCCGAGGCACTGTCAGCACTCGCCTACACCCAGGTCATCCGCAAAGGCTGCCCCGCGATCTACGGCCACTACCTCTCCACCGTCTCCATGAAGTCCGGGGCCCCCATGGCCGGAACGCCCGAGATCAGCCTCATGAACTTCATGATCGGTCAGATGGCGCGCCACTATGGCGTCCCCTGGCGCACCTCGAACACGCTCGGCGGGGCCAAAACCTTCGACGCCCAAGCGGGATACGAAAGCGCGACGACCCTCTCCGCCGTCATGCACTCCGGAGCCAACTACATCTGGCATTCGGCCGGCTGGAACGAAGCGGGCATGCACTGCTCTGTCGCGAAGTTCGTCGTCGATGCCGAGCAATGCGCCATGGCCTACCGCATGGCCGAAGGCGTGCGCTGGGATGATTTCGACGAAGGCCTCTCCGCAGTGCGCGACGTAGGGCCGGGCGGGCATTACTTGGGTCACCCGCACACGCAGGAAAACTTCCAGCGCGCCTATTTCATGCCCGAACTCTTCGACAACAACTCCATCGAGCAATGGCAGGCGGAGGGGGGCGTCGAAATCACGGAACGCGCCCTGAAACGCGCCCGCTGGATGCTGGGGGAGTACGTAGAACCGACGCTCGACCCCGCCGTGGATGAGGCGCTGCGGGACTACATCGCCCGCCGCGAACGGGAAATCCCGGCGGTCGATGCGCTGAACGACGAATACTGACCTCAGGTTCAGACGGCGCGCCGGGTCACTCTCGGCCCGCGCGCCATTCCTTCCACTTCAGGACGGCATTCGCCCCGATATAGGTCAGCGGCTCCGGCGGGAGTCTCACCGGCGCTTCCATCGACGCAAACGCCTCTGTCAGGTCGCTCTGCCGTCCAACGGCGGCTTCGGCGGCGGCCATGCCGGCAAGCGTGCCCTTGGTCGTCCCCAACCCGTTCTGACACACAGCAGAAAACAGACCCCGCTCCAACTCTCCATGGGCCGGAACCCCGTTCCGGCTCACACACAAATGCCCGGCCCATCGATAGGCCATGCCCACCTTGGCCAGTCCCGGAAACCGATCGGCGAATTTCCGATCGTGCAAGCGGCCCGCACGCGCCACCGCCCCGTCCGAGACCTCCATCGTCGGATCATAGGTAAACCGCGACCGGACCACGATCCGCGGCCCGTCGGGCGAGTTGATCCGCCGCACCGTCGTCCCCATCGGATCCGACGGCGTGACGCCCCACTTCTCGGCTCCTGCAAGGGCGCCGTGGGGCAGGGGCTCTGTCATCGAGGCGTAGGTGAACACATGCATCAGCTGCCGTTCAAAGAAGCCAAAGGACTCCGCATGTCCGTTGGTGGCCAGGATCACCCGATCCGCCGTCACCCGGGCCTTGCGCGTTCGAAGAATCCAGGACCCTCCATCCGCAGCGATTTCCTTGACCGGGCTCTCCTCACAAAGCCGCACAGACGGACGAAGCCCCTCAGCCAACCCACGGATGTAAGCCGCCGGCTGCAGCATCACGGTCCCCGGCGTGAAGAGGCCCGACGTGTAGAACGCCGATCCCGTCAAGTCTGCCATCTCACCGGCGTCCATCATCCGGTAGGTCTCGTTCATCCCGGCCAGATGCTCGGCGTATTCCCGATTGTGCCGGTCGCCTTCGTCAGAACAGGCCGCGTTGATCTTGCCACAGGGATCAAACGCGTCTGTGCCCAGCCCGTATTCCTCTGCCGCCTCCGCGCCAAACCGAATGGCCGTGCGGTTCAGCCCGATTTCCGTGCGGTCCCCTTCCGTCGATGCCCCGGCATAGCTCTCGGACGCCAGGTCATGGGGCAGATCGATCATAAAGCCGGAATTGCGACCCGCCGGGCCTTCGCCAACCCGACCGGCCTCCAGCACAACCACCTTCAGTGAAGGGTCAAGCTGCACCAGCCGCCGCGCCGCCGACAACCCCGCAAACCCCGCTCCGATGATCGCCACATCCGCAGTCGTGTCTGCCTCAAGTGGTGTCGCCGGGGGCGGGTCGGGCAAAAGCTTGTTCCATCCCGCAGGTCCGGGCTGACGGGGCAAGCGATTGGCGCGAAACCGCGTCAATCCACGGCCTCATCGCCATCATCGGTCAGATCCACCCAGATCGTCTTCAACTGCGTGTACTGGTCATGCGCCGACAAACTGTTGTCCCGGCCGCCAAACCCAGATTGCCCAAAACCACCGAACGGGGTGGAGATATCGCCCTCGCCAAAACAGTTCACCGTGACCGTACCCGCACGAATGGCCCGCGCCCCCCGAATCGCGCGCTTCACATTCCCGGTAAAGATCGACGCGGCCAGCCCGTAGGTCGTGTCATTTGCCAAGGCGATCGCCTCGTCAAACCCCTTCACGGTCAGGACCGACAGAACCGGGCCAAAGATCTCCTCGCGCGCGGCGGGCGATCCGGCATCAACATCCATCACCGTTGGCTCGACATAGGCGCCACCCTCTGTGCCTCCGCCGAGGTGGACAGCGTCTCCGCCACCCAAGTAGCTGGAAACCTTCTCAAAATGATCCTTCGACACCAACGCGCCCACCCGATGCTCGGGATCAAGGGGATCGCCCAAGGTCCACTCCCGCGCATGGGCGACGATCCGCTCCAGAAGCGCATCCTTCACATCTTCATGCACGATCAGGCGTGAGGAGGCAGAGCAATTCTCTCCCATGTTCCAGAACGCCCCATTCACAACATGGGCCGCAACGACATCAAGGTTCTCGGCATCCTCCATCACAACGCAGGGGTTCTTCCCACCCATCTCGAGCGTCACCTCTTTGAGATTGGAGTCCGCTGCGTAATGCAAAAACCGACGCC
>CAWUIX010000302.1:0-4152 GCA_963922395.1 uncultured Rhodobacterales bacterium
AGCGGCACCTGACCGAGGAAGAGAGGGCCGAGATTGAAGCGCTGGGCGGGTTTGAGGCGTTGATGGAGACGCTCAGGAAGCGGCTTGAGGAACAGAAGGGCCGGCACCAGGGCGGGTCTAAATGGATCGGGACCGCCGGAACCTCGCCCTTTGGGGCTTATGGGTACAATCCCGAAGGTGTGCGCATCGGCCAGAAGGAAAGCCGCCATCAGCGGGCGACGAAGGTCTGGGACCGGCGTGAGTTTCGGAACCTTGATGATCAGGTCGAACTTGGGACGCGCAACATTAAGGTGGCGATGAAGCGCCTGCGCCAATGGGCGCGGGACGGGGCCGATGAAGAGCTGGATCTGGATGGCACAATCCGGGCAACGGCGGAGCATGGGTATCTGGATGTGCAGACCCGGCCGGAGCGGCGGAACGCGGTTAAGGTGCTGCTCTTTCTTGATGTCGGCGGGTCGATGGACCCGCACGTGAAGATGGTGGAAGAGCTCTTTTCCGCGGCGAAGGCCGAGTTTCGACATCTGGAGCACTTCTACTTTCACAATTGCCTTTACGAAGGCGTCTGGCGCGACAATCGCCGCCGCTGGACGGAGCAGATGCCGACGCATGACGTCCTGAACACCTATGGACCGGACTGGAAATGCATCTTTGTCGGCGATGCCTCGATGAGCCCCTATGAGATCGCGATGCCGGGCGGAGCCAATGAACACTGGAACCGCGAGGCCGGGGCTGTCTGGCTGGCCCGGGTGCGGGATCATTGGGGGGCACATCTCTGGATCAACCCGGTGCCGGAGAAGTATTGGCAGTACACGAAGTCGATCGGGATGGTGCAGGAGATCTTTGGCAGAGAGGCGATGGTGCCCATGACGCTGGATGGCCTGGGGCGCGGGATGCGGCATCTGGGGCGTTAACGCCTTCGAGGCGAGGAGGTCCCGGATCGGGTCCGGAATCTGACGAGTATTTAGGCCAGGATGAAAGGGCAGGGCGCGATTGCCTTGGGCCGGGTGCGACCCCATATCTGACCCATGCTGAAGTTCATGCCCATCTTCCTTGCCCTGCTCTATGGCCTCGCGATGTATCGCTTCTCGGCCTGGCGCACGGCGCGCGAGTTGGATCAACAATCGACCGAGCTGGCCGATCCGGTTTTGCGTGAGATTTGTGAGCGTCTGGCCTCGGCCCTGGATCTGCCGCGGGTGCGTGTCCACATCTATGAGGTGGACCCGGTGAATGGGCTTGCAGCGCCGGATGGGCGGATCTTCATCACGCGGGGGTTTTATCGCAAGTACCGCAATGGCGAGGTTTCAGCGGAAGAGATGGCGAGCGTGATTGCCCATGAACTGGGCCATGTGGCGCTGGGTCATGCTCGGAAGCGGATGATCGACTTTTCGGGACAGAATGCACTGCGGACGGCGCTGGCGCTGGTCCTGTCGCGGTTCCTGCCGGGCATTGGCGTGTTGATCGCGAATGCTCTGACGACGCTTCTGGCCGCGCGGCTCAGCCGGACGGATGAGTATGAGGCGGATGCCTATGCCTCTGCTCTTCTGACCAAGGCCGGGATCGGGACGGAGCCTCAAAAGTCGCTCTTTGGCAAGCTCGAAGAATTGACCAAGGCCCGCTCCGGGGCGGTGCCCGCCTGGCTGATGAGCCATCCAAAAACCGCCGACCGCATCCGCGCCATTGAGGCGCTGGAGGCGAAATGGGGCGTTGCAGGCGCTGAGTGAGATTTCACGCCAATTCGGCTTTTCCAAAACTTTTGTTGCGATCCGTGAAACAGTTCGCAGAGCGCACGCGCGACTCACACTAGGGTCATTCCCATAGTTAACGGTCCCATAGGACCCACCGATAGGGAATGAAAATTATGATGAGCACGAGCCGCCAGAACGCGCACACACCCTTCTTCGCCCGGATGCGCAACCGCGCCCACGCCCAGAAGGCGATGAAAGAAATTCAAGAGATGCCGAAACAGCGTCTGGACGACATCGGCCTGACCCAGGATCAGGCGGCCGATGCCATGTTCCTCGCCCGCGTGGTCTTTTAAGACCCCAGTTACTGGGCTGCGGCGTCAGGGGCGCCGCAGTCGCCGACGAGCTCTTCGTAGCGCTGAACGATCCAGCTGGGGGCCTCTTCGGGAATGCTGTCTGCGAGCGTGTCCTGAAGCTCTCCGAACACCATCACAGTCCGGCTGTCATCCACCGCTGCAATCGGGTCGCCGATCAGGACGCGGTCATAGACAATGAGCGCGACGACGACCAGAAGAACGCCCCGCAACACCCCGAAAAGAAAGCCGAATGCCTGGTCGATGCCGCCAACGGACGATCGCTGAACCGCGCCTGAGAAGAGTGGGATGAAGATCGCCAGGACAATCAGGCCCAGGACGAAGACCCCCACAAACGCGGTGATGATCGAAAGCTCGCAGCTGTCAGCGAGGAATTCGTTGATAACGGGAATTTCCTTGACCAAGGGTTCCGCGAACGGGGTCAGGAAGAAGGCGGCTACCGCGGCGGCGGCCCAACCAAGAATTGCGAGGACTTCGCGTACGAACCCCCGGGAATAGGCGAGGATCGCCGAAATAAGAATAACGGCCAGTACTACGCCGTCGACTGCGGTAAAACCATCCATGTGCTCGCTCCGTTCGCGGGGTTAGCCCGCGCCGAAAATGCCCCCCACGAGTGCCGGCAGGTCGGGTATTTCCTGTACCCGGAGCCCGCTGGCCGAGCCCGTCTTGCTACGTTCCGGCAGAATAGCATGCGCAAATCCAAGTTTCTGCGCTTCCTTCAGCCTGCTCTCGGTTTGCGTCACAGGACGCAAGGCCCCTGATAGACTTATTTCCCCAAAAACAACAGTCTCGGGCGGAAGGGCTGTATCCTCGCGCGCCGAAAGTAGCGCCGCCGCCACAGCAAGATCGGCGCCCGGTTCGCGGATCCGAAGGCCGCCGGCGACGTTCAGATAGACGTCGAGCCCGGTGAACGGAATTCCGCATCGCGATTCGAGGACGGCGAGGATCATCGCAAGGCGACCGCCATCCCAGCCAACCGTGGATCGGCGTGGCTGACTGTGCGGGGTGGGGGCCACGAGGGCCTGAATTTCGCAGAGGACGGGGCGCGTTCCCTCGATCCCGGCAAAGACGACGGCGCCGGGTGCTTCCGCTTCGCGCGCGCCTAGAAACAGGGCAGAGGGGTTCGCGACCTCGCCAAGGCCGGTGCCCGTCATCTCGAAGACGCCGATTTCATCTGCCGGTCCGAAGCGGTTCTTCACCGAGCGGAGGATGCGGAACTGGTGCCCCCGCTCCCCTTCGAAGTAGAGCACGGTGTCCACCATGTGTTCGACGACGCGGGGGCCCGCGATCTGACCTTCCTTGGTGACATGGCCCACCAGGATCACGGCCACGCCCTTGCGCTTCGCGTGGGCCACCAGTTCGTGAGCTGCGGCGCGCACCTGGCTGACGGAGCCGGGGGCGGCTTCGACGCTGTCGAGCCACATCGTCTGGATCGAATCGATGATCGCCACGTCGGGTTTTTCAGTGTCGAGCGTTTTCAGGATGTCCCTGAGGCTTGTCTCGGCGCCGAGGCGGACCGGCGCCTCTGAAAGGCCCAGTCGGTCGGCCCGGAGGCGCACCTGTGCGGTGGCTTCTTCTCCGGAGATGTAGAGAACCGACAAGCCCGCCGAGGCAAATCTTGCTGCCGCTTGGAGGAGCAGCGTGGACTTTCCGATCCCCGGGTCCCCGCCCACGAGTGTTGCTGAGGCGGGGACGAGCCCGCCACCGAGCACGCGGTCAAATTCTGAGATGCCGCTTTCAGTACGGGGTGGCGGGGTTTCCTCTGCGGCCAGATCCGTCAGCACAACCCCGCGACCGCGCTTTGCGCCGAGGGCGCCTTTGCTTGCGGGCCCCGTCGTCAGCGGGGCCTCTTCGATTATGCTGTTCCAGGTGCCACAGGCGTCGCATCGCCCGGACCACTTTGTGTGGACGGCGCCGCAGGCGGTGCAGCTGAACGCGGGAGATTTGCCCATGGGGTTTGGTCTATCTCGCGCGGTTTGGCAGGTGCAAGGGCATCCGCGCGGTAACGCCGGTAAAGGCGGCCCATTCGGTCAGAATAGGACCGTCCAGATCCGGTAGAGCGGGCAAGCTCGCACGCGAGGACCCAGAACCAGACG
>CAWUIX010000303.1:0-4141 GCA_963922395.1 uncultured Rhodobacterales bacterium
GGTCCCAGTTCAGGCCGCGCGCGATCGGTATCACCACCGGAATAGTCAGAACCAACATCGCGATGCTCTCAAGAAACATCCCGAGGAAGATGTATGCAACGATGATCACGAGCAGCACGCCCAGATCTCCGATGGGCAGCGACGTCAAGATTGTGACAAGCTGCGCCGGAAGTTCTGTCAGCGACATGAAAGGAATGAAGACAAAGGCGCCGATGATAATGAGGAACACCGTGGCCGTAGCATTCATCGTCTGAAGGATGACCTCGCGCGAAGCGCTCCACGACAAAGTCCGACGCCACGCGGCGACGACAAAAGTCAGGAAGGCGCCAACAGAAGATGCTTCGACTGGTGTAAAGAACCCTGTGTACATGCCGCCTATGGTGATCAGGACGACCCCCAAAATCGGCATTGCGCGCCAGAGTGACTCCATCCGGTCTTCACGGCTCGACCGTTCACCCGGCGGTCCGGCTTCGGGCTTTCGCGCCACCACGAAGCGGATCGCCCCGATGAACAGCAGCGTCAGGATGATCCCCGGAAAGACACCGGCCATAAAGAGTCGGCCTATGCTCTGCTCTGTCAGGACAGCGTAAATGATCATGCCGCCCGAGGGCGGGATCAGAAATCCAAGCGTGCCGCCTGCTGCAACAGATCCCGTGGCGAGGCTGTCGGCATACTTATACCGCTTCATTTCAGGCAGGGCGACGCGGCCCATTGTGACTGCAGAAGCCAGCGATGAGCCGGAAAGAGCCGCAAATCCCGCGCAGGCTGCGATGGTCGCCGATGCCAAGCCACCCCTCAGATGACCCATCCAGCGATAGGCTGCCGTGAACAGGTCGTTCGACATGCCCGACACACCGGCGAGATTGCCCATAAGGACAAACATAGGAATGACCAGCAGGTTGAAATTTGACGCCGCCTCGAACGTCTCTCCTGCCAGATTGGAATAAGCGATCTTCCAGCCACGCTCCCACGCTTGGTCTGATGCCATGCCGACGGCGATGAACTTATTGGCGTTGGCAATCACCGTGCCGACGAACCCAACGCCGAGCATCGAAAGTGCAACCGGCATCCTCAGAGCGAGAAGGATGAACAATGTCAGAAGACCAATGAGGCCGAGGAACGTCATGCTGATCATAACGAGTCACCGCCAATCTTTAGTTTGGTGACTTCGCCGGACCGCGAGAGCTGCCAGATGTCGAGCACCAGCACGACCGCGTAGAGTGCCATAGACAGGCTGAGGAGGTAGTAGAAAGGCTCGTAAGAAATCAGAAGTTGCTGCGTTGTCTCCCCGAACCGCACCGCGCTCTGACCCGCATGCCACAGGCGCCATGACATGATGATCAACAACGCCGCTCCCAGTATCTTGACCGCCATCATCGACCATTTGGCAAATCCGACCGACATGCGCGATTCCAGGACTTCAATTTCGATGTGCGCACCGGCGCGGGCGCCAAGTGGCACTGACAAAGCCACGATCACCACGAGCAACAGGATCATAACGTCTTCTGCGCCAAGGATTGGCGAGTTCAGCGCTTTGCGCATGATCAGAACGTTGAACACCGACAGAACAGTCATGACCGTCAGCGTCAGCCCTCCACATATCAGAGCGACCCACGTCAAAACCTTGTCCAGCAGAGCTATAAGGCCGGGTAGTTTCTGTTCGTCTTCCATGTGACTGCCGAGATCCCTAGACCTTTGAAAAATCCGGGCACCACTTGATGATGCCTTCTCGGAAACTTGGCTTGGCGGCGAAATCCTCCGCCCAGCGCGCAATGTTCGGGTAGTTTTCGAAAGGGTAACCGCAGCCGATCAGCACGAAATGCAGGGGGACCCAAGAGATGTCCGCCAATGTGTATTGATCGCCCATGATCCATTTGCGACCCTCAAGAGTTCCCTCGAGTTTGTAGAACACCGCGCCTAGAATAGCCTTCGCCTTATCCAAATCGCTTGTCTGGAAGCTTTTCTCTCCCGCATGCTTCCCGTGGAACTCCTTAAGCTCTTGGTTCTTTTGAAGAGCGTCGTACTTGGCTTGCTCCTCCGGCGTCTTCTTTATCTTCGCTGCGATTTTTGTTGCGTAGACATAGGGCTTGATTGCCGGGACGTGGATCGCGGCCGCCAGATGCAGCCATTCCATCATTTCAGCGTTTGCTTCCGCACGGAGCGACGGCTCGGGATACGTCTCGTCGAGATAGTTGATGATATCATTGGACTCGATATGGACGACGCCATTGTCCACCAAGGATGGCACCAGACCATTCGGATTGATTCCGAAATATTCGTCTGTGATGTTCTCTTTCTTCTTCAGATCGATGTGGTGCGACGTCCAGTCGAGACCCTTTTCAATGAGTGTCATCCGCACCCGCATTGAACAATTGGAGATCGCTCCATGATACAGATGTAGCCCTTCAAAGGCCTCAACGGACTTGTTGGTTGGAACAATGACGACCATTGGATGTACTCCGACGTTTGCTGGCAGCGGAAGAGCAGCACCCTGGATCGCGTCCGGCCAACTTGCGGACGGGGCCCAGGGTGCGTCGCACTTACTGGTTCATCGCCTCGTAGATTTCCTTGGCATTCGGAATCCCGCGCTCGGTGTAGTCTGCGTAGATTTCGGCCATGCCATCGCGAGCAGCCTGTTCCATTTTGGCACGCTCTTCGTCCGAAGCGACGATCCACTCGACGTTCAGTTCACCCGCCGCAATCTTCTCGTCTTTCCAAGCCAGTGCCTCAAGGTCCGCTTCGTGGAATGCCTGCACCAGCTGCATTGAGAATTGCTCTCCGGAAACCTCATCGATGATCGCTCTGTGTTCGGCGCTCAGGCTCTCGTAGCGCTCCTTGTTCATCACATAGAACACGGGGTTGAAGGTCGCCGGTGTGTTGACGATTGCATAATTCGCCACCTCATCAAGATTCCAGGGCGGCATGATGTTGTTGATCGACGAGATCGCCCCGTCGATCGTGCCAGTCGAAAGTGCTGTATAGTGCTCGGTTGGATCCAGCTGGACTGGGACTGCGCCCATTCCCTTCATTACCGGCGTAGTCATCGCCGCCCAAGGAACAATTTTCGCGCCCTTCATGCCTTCGATCGTCGAGACATCTTTGGTGGCGATGATCATACCGCCAGCAGGGTTGCCAATTGCCAGAACCTTAACATCTGTCCACTCATCAGCCATGTGCTCATCAAAGACACGCCACATACGCGCTGTTGAATCAGGGCCGTCGACCGCAGCGCCGGGCAAAATCGCCAGCATGGTCTTTGGGAAAAGGGTGGGCGTAGCTGAAGCAATACCGAACGTTATATCGGCCACACCCTCGACAGCGCGCTTGTACTGCTGGCCGGGGCCAGCACCAAGCTGACCCGCAGCGTAGACTTTCAGAGTAAGTTCGCCATTCGAACGCTCAGCCAGTTCAGTCTCGAACCACGCCAATGCCTTGGTAAGGGATTCATGGGTCGGCGGAACGAATGTGGCGACAGATAGCTCCTCACTATGCGCAGATTGCGAGGTCATTGTTAGGACGACCGACGTGACGGCCGAAAAAGCAAGCTTGGAAAGCTTCATGGTTCTTCCTCCCGATTATTGGTTCAGCGCTTCGTAGATCTCGCGCGCATTCGAGATTCCGCGACTTGCGTAGTCAGCGAAGATCGCGTTGAGTCCCTCGGTAACGGCCGCGTCCATCTTGGCACGCTCCTCATCGGACACGACGACCCACTCGTAACCCTTGTCCGCCTCGGCGATCATTTTCTTCGACCGCTCGTCTGCTCCATCGAACGACTTGGCAAGTTCGAGGGACATCGGAAGGCCGGCTAGTTCATCGATGATAACACGATGCTCGTCGGAGAGGCTCATGTAGCGCTCTTTGTTCATTAGCGCATAGGTGACCGCGAAGGTCGTAGGGACGTTTTCAACCACGTAGGTGGACACGTCCCAGAAGTTCCATGGCGGTGTGATATTGTTATAGGATGCCGTTGTCGCGTCGATTGTTCCGGTCGAAAGGCCTGTGTACATCTCGGTAACCGGCATCTGAACCGGAACGGCCCCCATGGCTTCGACGATGGGCGTGGTCATGGCGGCAAAAGGAACCCGCGTGGCGCCCTTAGGACCCTCCATAGACGAGACGTCGCGCGTCGAGGCCAGCCGGG
>CAWUIX010000304.1:0-4140 GCA_963922395.1 uncultured Rhodobacterales bacterium
TTCCTATCTCGTCATTTTGTCCTTCTCAAACGAGATCAAAAAAATCTCGAGGTTCATGCCCGAAACTTACTGCTTCTGGATTGAGACTATTTGGCCGACGCCATGGGCCGGGTACACGACATAGTCGTTCGGCCGGAATTCTGATTTCTTGGTCTTGCTCATGCGTTTCCTGGTCTTCCTCGTGATTTCCCAATGCTGCACCGACAAAAAAAGCACGTCAGGGACACACACATATCTCCCCGTCGCTTTCGATTGTGTTGCCGATGCTTGACCGACGCCGCCCCACATCGTCCCGGCGCCGAATGCTCCTTTTGCGTTCGCTGTCACAAAAATATAGCAAATTTTGCGCCCATTTTCCAGCGCTACGGACTTAAGGTCCCGAAGCCTAAGGAAAAACAGGCATTTCTGCGCCGCAGAACCACGCGTTTTGCAAGCGATTGCAACGAATCAGAGGTTATCCGCCCTCACCCGGATTTTCGGAGAAATACTTCTCCATCTTGCCTTCTTCGCCGTCGCGATCGTCGGCGTCAGGCATTGGATCTTTCTTGGTGATGATGACCGGCCACTCTTCGGAGTACTTGCGGTTGAACTCGACCCATTTCTCCATATCCGGCTCGGTATCGGGCCGGATGGCATCCGCCGGGCATTCGGGTTCACAGACCCCGCAGTCGATGCATTCGTCGGGATGGATGACGAGCATGTTCTCGCCTTCATAGAAGCAATCCACCGGACAGACCTCGACGCAGTCGGTGTACTTGCAGGCAATGCAGTTGTCGGTGACGACGTAGGTCATGAACGATTCCTTAATGCGCCGGGCAGTCCGGAAGGGGTTAGAGCAGCCACGCCAGAGGTGCAATACGACGCCCTGTCACAACCTGTACACTGCGCGTACACCGGATGTGCACTGCGGGGTCAGAGATTGTCACCTTGTACAATCTCTTCATAACTTTCCTGCGCTTCCGTTGCAGGACCGCGCCGATCCGGAACGGAGAGTATACGAATGACCCGAATCTCACGGCCTTGCGCAAGCGTTAACGTATCGCCCGGGCCAACGGAGGCCGCAGGTTTCTTGACGATGCGCGCGTTCACGCGCACCTTGCCGCGCGAGACCATATCGGAGGCGAGTGTCCGGGTCTTGTAGAACCGGGCGTGCCACAGCCATTTATCAAGGCGTTGGGTTTCGCGCTGAGACAGAGGGTCAGTCCTTCGACTTCAGCCCCATGAGCGCGGCGGCGAAGGGGTTGTCGGGGTCGATCTTGTCGGCTTTTGGTGGTCGGGCTGAGTAGCTTTTGGCCTTGTTGTTGGCTGGACCCTTCTGTCCCTTGCCACCCTTGGGGCCACCTTTGCCCTTTTGCCGGGGCGGTCCACCCGGTTTTCCGCCAGCCCGGCGTTGCCCGCCCCCCTGGCGGTTGCGATTGCCACCCCAGGTGAAGGTGTAAAAGACCTCAATCTCGGGGCCTTCGTCAGCCGCGGCTTCCGCTTCTGTAGATACAGTCGCGTCTTCGGGTGCGGCTGTCTCCTCGACCGGCGCAGCCTCTGCTGCCGCAGCGATGTCTTCCGTCTCGGGCGCAGGCGCGGGGGCTTCCGCTTCTGGCGCCTCTGCAGGCGTATCCGTTTCCGGTGTTTCTTGGCTTGCGCCGTCAGGTGCCCCAGCTTCCGGTGCCGGTTCAGCTGCAGGTGGCCGAACCTTTTCGCGTTCGCCGCGTTCGGCCCGGTAGCCCAGGCCTTCCATCAGATTGGCGAATTGTTCCAGCGTCATGCCCGTGATCGAGAGCATGTCGGCCTTGGCTTCGAAGCCGCCACGGCTGTCTTCGACGCGCAGCATGTCGGCCAGACGTTCCAGCATGTCGATCCGGATCGCCCGCTCGCCCGCAGCACGGTAGCCCGCACGCTCATGATAGCCGTCCGGAACGCCCGTCGGCGTCGGAACGGTGACAAGGCCCGGCGGCGGGCTTTCCGGGAACTCGTCAAAGCCTTGCGACAAAGACCAGAGGACGAGGCGCAGCCGTGTTGGCGCGGGTTTCAAGAGCGCAGGCATGAAGATCGTGAACTGACCGAAGCGGATGCCGTGCTTGCGGAGTGCCCCGCGGGCGTCCTGGTCGAGGTCTTTCACCTCATTGGCCACATCGGCCCGGCGAATGACGCCCAGGGCCTCGATGACGCGGAATGCGAAGCCGCGCGGGAGCCCCTGAAGGGTTTCGTCCTTTTGCAGCTCGATAAGCGGTTCAAAGAGCGTTGCGATTTTGCGGTCGATGAAGTGTTGAAGGCGGCGCTGGACCTTCTGGGCGACATCCGGTCCGGCCTCTTCATCGACAAAGGGCTCGATCGTGGGTTTGAGCGGCTCCGGCCCGGCGACAAGTTTGCCGACCGCATCCGTGCCCCACATCAGGCCGCCCTGTTCGGTGAAGTCGAACTCTGTATCCGGCGCATTGTAGAGGCGGTCCGCCCGCAGGTGATAATGAGGCGCCAATGCCTGAAGACTGGCCTGACGGACAGTCTTTGCCTCGTCCGGGCCTGCAGAGGTGTCCTGCCGGAACCGAAAGCCGTCCAGCCGTCCTACGAACTGACCTTCTACGGTCACCTCGCCTTTGTCGTTCACTTCGGCCAACAGGGCCTCCTTCTGCTTCAACCGGCGGAGCAATACGCTGGTCCGCCGGTCGACAAATCTTTGTGTCAGGGCAGTGTGAAGTGCGTCTGACAGTCGGTCTTCTACAGCGCGCGTCTCGCCGCGCCAATGGCTTTCGTCTTCTGTCCAGCCTGCGCGCTGTGCGACGTAGGTCCATGTGCGGATATATGCCAAGCGCTTGCTGAGCGTGTCGATATCGCCATCTGTCCTGTCGATCCGCTTAATCTGGCGCGCAAGCCAATCGTCCGGCACGCGGCCCGATTGGTGCAAGAACCCGAATATGGCGTGCAGGAGTGAGGCATGTTCGGCATGGCTGATGCCCCGGAAATCCGGGATGCGGCAGACGTCCCAGAGGAGTTTGACGGATCTTGCGTCGCTGGCGCGGGCCGTGACCTCCGCCGTTTCGCTGAGCGCCTTGAGCGCCGTCATATCGTCTGCTTCACGCGCACGGACGAGCCATTCGTTTGAAGTTGGCTCTTCCAGGGAGCGGATCAGATGGTTGGGACTGGCGAAGTTCAGATCCGGGTTGCGCCACTGGAGCTTTCGCACCGGGGTGAAGCGGTTATCGATGATGGCGGACACAACCTCGTCCGGGAGAGGCGGTGCCTCGCCGGTTACGCCGAATGTGCCCGACTTCTTGAAGCGCCCTGCCCGTCCCGCGATCTGGGCGAGTTCGTTTGGTTGGAGCGGGCGCATGCGGCGGCCGTCGAACTTTGTCAGCGAGGAAAATGCGACATGGTCGATGTCGAGGTTGAGGCCCATGCCGATGGCGTCGGTCGCGACCATGTGGTCGACTTCGCCCGATTGGTACATTTCGACCTGGGCGTTGCGGGTTCTGGGGCTGAGGGCGCCCATGACGACGGCTGCGCCGCCCTTTTGGCGCCTCAGCACCTCAGCGATGGCATACACATTTTCAACACTGAAGCCGACAATTGCGCTCCTCGGGGGCATCCGGCTTGTCTTTTTCGAACCTGACCAAGCCAGTTGCGAAAATCGCTCGCGTTTTTGGAAGGACGCTTCCGGCACGAGAGCCTTGATGGCCCCTCGCATCGTTTCAGCGCCCAGAAACAGGGTTTCGTGGGTGCCCCGGGCGCGCATCAGACGGTCCGTAAAGACGTGGCCGCGTTCGGGATCGGCGCAGAGCTGAATTTCATCCACGGCGAGGAAATCGGTGCCGAGCCCCTCGGGCATCGCCTCGACAGTGGCGACCCAATACTGGGTGCGCGGCGGGACAATCCGCTCCTCACCTGTGACGAGAGCAACGACAGAGGGCCCCCGGACGGCGACGATCCGGTCGTAGACCTCGCGCGCCAAAAGCCGGAGGGGCAATCCGATCACACCTGTCCGATAGCCCAGCATCCGCTCGATGGCGTAGTGGGTCTTGCCGGTGTTTGTTGGGCCCAAGACGGCCACCACCCGGCCTCTGTCGCCTGTCATATCCGGTTATTCCGCTCGATTCGGGGCGACTAAACAGAACCCATGGGGTCCGAACAAGGTTAACTGGCGCCAAATCA
>CAWUIX010000305.1:0-4134 GCA_963922395.1 uncultured Rhodobacterales bacterium
TCGACATCCATCCCACGCGCATGGGCCCGCGCCCAATTCACAAAATCCCCATCTGCCTGAGCATACCAAAACTCGTCGGCGCTCAGCCGAAGTAGGATCCCGTCGACAATCAAACCACCGCTGTCGAAGCAAGCAATCCCATAGCCACAACGACCGGAGCGAAGCTTGGTGATGTCCTTTGTGAAAAGCATGTCCAAAAGGCGCTCTGCGTCAGGACCCTTGAACTTGATCGGCCACTCGCCCGTATGAAGAACACCGGCTTTCTGTCTAAGCAGCCAATACCCATCTACTGTCGAAATATCGTCAAAGGCGACGGCCATATGCCGTCGATTGTAGACAGTGTAGTAGGGACCAAAAGGTGCTTCGCTATCGTGATAAGGATGGCGGCTCAGTCCAAAATCCCAACCAGCGCCGGGAAATGTCTTAACGAGGTCGCGTGTTTGCCCGTCGCCGCTGCCCAACATTTCTGATCTCCCAAGTTATCGAGCTTTGAGCAAACCTAAGGGCTTCCAGTCGCAGTGAACAGATAGTTATCAATGCGTTGGCCCTGGGCCACAACGCAATCTTGCCTTCTCTGAAGGCACTAGTCCGAAAGCTTGATTGCGTTCTTGACCTGCTCGATTACCGCTCCGTGCAGAGTGATAAAGGACGTTCCAAGCTTTGCGGAAACACCGTCGTCGACGGTTTCCAACTGCGGTGGAGCAGGCCAAGCGCTCAGATCCAGGAAGTCCTGATCGCTCCAGTCGCGAATGTCACACAAGGCTCCGAAGGCAACGACATAGGTCGTCGCTCCCGGGCCGCCCGTTATGTCACTTTCGCCCGGGCCGACGTGAACTGTGTCATCTCCAGCTTCCGAGACGACCGTGTTTCGGCCCGGCCCGGTGTGGATGACAGAGTTTCCCTCACCGTCAAGGATCGTATCGTTCCCGTGCCCCGCAAAGATCTGATTGTCTCCGCTGCCGCCTTTGATCGTATCGTTCCCTGGGCCGCCGTCCAAGACGTCCGATCCGCCACCACCAATCAAAGTATCGTCGCCGGCTCCACCGTAGAAGAAATGCCGGTCCTTGTGGCGGCGGGACGTGGCGATCAGCACGTCGTCACCCTCGCCACCCTCAAAGCGCGCGCCTCCGTATTTTGGCCCGATCAGCACGTCGTTGCCCTTGCTTCCAACTACCTCGACGCCCACCCGCTCAGAGGTCTCGAAATTGATCGGGCTGTCAGGATGGGCGACGATCCTTACTATTTTTCCCGTCCTTGGGTCGTCTTCGCGACGCGACCGTACCGTCGCAATGCGAATGTTCTCAACATTCGGCGGAAGCTTTAGAACATAATCGTCCGGTCCACCCATATACCAAAGCGTGTCGTTTCCTCCGTCTTCATCTTCTTCGATCTTCTCGGCATCGGACCCATAGACCCAGTAATGCGTGTCACCACGGTGACCCGTCAGCGCGACAGTTCCGTCGACGGCCATTAACGCATGCACGCCCAAACCCGGATCCTCAAGTCCGGTCAGATCAAGCCCAAGCCGCCGGGCGCCATCGATTAACTCGTTCCGAAGGGCGTCGGCCGGCGCGGTCTCAACCAGGTTTTCCGTTTCGCCCGGATCGGAGACCACGTCGTAAACATGTTCCTCACCGTTAGGGTACCGAAAGTACCGGTACTGGGTCAGCCCTTCGACGGATGGACGAACGGACAAGGTGCCAAATACGCAGGTCACAGGCGACTGAGCTCGATCGTAGTCACCGAACTCGGTATTAATGAGTGGAAGCAAGCTCTGCCCAGAGACCCAGTGCGGTCTAGGCGGCAATCCAGCCAACTGCAGAATGGTCTTCGGAAGATTGTGAAGGCTGACCGGGAGATCGACTTCTACGCCTGTCTCCATGTGCGGCGACCAGATTCCGAGCGGGACGTGCGCGGCGCTATCCCACTGGCTCATCTTGTGGAAGCTGTCGTGGTTTCCCAGATTGAATCCGTTGTCAGACAGCAAGACAACGGTTGTGTTCTGCCCCAAGGGTGAGGCCTCCAAAGCGTCCAGAAAGCGCCCGATCTCATGGTCGACATGGCTGCAAGCGGCGAAGTACGCACGGACAACCTGCCGCCAAGCGGCGTCGCCTGCATTCTCTGGCGTCCACTTGCCGTTCACAATGTAAGCCGCCTCGTAAACTGCGATCCCGGGTGGAGGGCCGTGATAATCTTCTGTCGCAGCGATCTTCGGCCAGGTGATCTGATCTACATCGTACTGTTGATAGAACCGATCCGGGCATACGAGGTTATAGTGTGGATGCTGAAATCCGAGCTGTATGAGATGCCGCCTCTTGGGATCCGCCCGACCCAAATAATCAATCGCATTCTGCGCCACGGACCAATCATAGAACCGGTCGTCTTGCGAGCCATCATCATCCGGATGGTTCACCCCTCGAATCCCGGGCCCCTTCTCAAGATACGTCTTCTGCTTAGAACGATCCTGTCTTGATACGGCCGGTACATCCTCGTGAAACAGGATCCGCTTGTAGGCTTCCGGCATGGTTTTGTAGGTGCCGTCGGTTTTGCCGGTGGTAAACGTTCGAAACCCAGCTTTGCGAAGATCGTATTGCCACGCTTCCATGGGCGGCAGAACGTCCCGCCAAAGGCGGTTTAGATCAACCAGTCCAGTCCGGAAAGGCGAGAGGCCAGAAGTGATCTCGGCGCGACAGGGCGCGCAAAGCGGTATCGTCGCATAAGCGTTTCGAAACTGCGCGCCCCGCTTCATGAAGCGGTCGATGTTTGGTGTCTCGATCCGGACGCCAAAGGCATCGCGCCACGTAAAGACGTCGATCAGGTCATCGATCCAGATGACGGCAATATTGTCGGTTGCGATGCATTCTGGATCAAATGGCATCACGGATCTCCGTCAGATGCCCACGCATCGCTTCAAGGGTTTGCACGCCCTCAGGCGCGAAAAGGTTCAGGTTCGGAAAGAGGAAGACATGGGACAGACGCATCGCACCCAAGGTGTTTCTTAATCCAGGGCGGTGGCGTCTGCACCCAATAAAGAGATCCTGTTCTCCAGCCTGAAAGCCAGTTGAAGGTTCCGAAATCACGTTTCCCCCGCCAACCATCAAGCTGAGGCTCTCCGGATCGGCGTGCATTGCGATAAGCGTAGGCCGAGACCAATCTCGATTGCTTGCCTCTTCGATCAGAGCGCTTTCATCCCGAAAGCCGAATGTCGACTTTCCTTCGGCAACGCTCAAAAACAAGTAATTGCGGTCACCCGGAGGGCACAGGGCTAGAACAGTCTTCGGATCTTCTTCTCGGGCCCAGATGATACAGGCAACCGATACTTCATCGCAGGTTGTGGGCGCGGACGACGCAAACCCCGAAGGCATCCCAGTCCGGTAAACAAGATAGGGAAGGTCCTTATTCTGTTCTAAGACACATCCGGCCTCGTTGTCCTCGACGGGTTCAAGGCTCGGTCCGCGCCCCAGCTTGTCCTCAAGGCGTTTACAGGTGCCAGCATCATTGACGCTGGGTTCGTAGATTGCCGCGCCTAATTCAGAAAGCTCGTCCGCGAAACTACGAGGTTGACGAGGTAGGAGCGCACCGACGGGAAGGTCTCTATCAACTCTCAGCATCAACACACCTTAAGGGCGGCCGGAAGAGCCCAGCGACAAAGCTCGAGCCCGTCAGGAGACTGCGCGGCCCAAGCGTCGCGAACCCCCCCGGGCTGACCAACCGCATAGAAAAGAGAATTCTGCTCTTCTGGCAGACGATCGACTGTCACGTAAAGGGTCCTGGGATCATCGCCTGCGCACCGAACATCTTGAATTAATGGAGGATCATCCCCCGAAAAGGAGAAACCAAATCCACTGTCCACCGGCCAAGGCGCGTTAAGATCAAGTCGAAGAGCACCCTCGGCCTCGAATAGAACCGCGACCTCCGTCGGCGACACAGCTTCGGCCAGAACGGGTAGGGGACATCTCCATGGTTCTCCACTCCTGATGGTCGCAAGGGCCGCTGCTTCCATCGCGGCACGCGACTGTGCCCCGTTGAATGTAATCTTGCCATTTTGCGCTCGCTCCAATGCATAGTCTGGGGCAGCGATAAAAATGCGCTGACCCGCTGGATAGGCAGTCAACTACCACTGACGAGCGAACC
>CAWUIX010000306.1:0-4127 GCA_963922395.1 uncultured Rhodobacterales bacterium
GGACGAAAAGAGAGCGAATGCGGGAATGAAGACGTAGGTCAGGTAGTCGATAATAAGGTCGAGCAGGACGCCATCGTAGCGTGGCGCATTTGTAGAGACGTCGTAGTGGCGCGCCAGAGGCCCATCGATGCCGTCCACAAAGAACGCTACGACAAGCCAGAGGAACATCAGGCTCCACTCACGCTCTGTTGCAGCCAGCATGGCCAGCATTGCAAAGACTGCCCCGCTGGCCGTGAGGAGGTGCACGAACAGGGCGCGTAGAATTGGTGGACCGCCGGGGATTGTCATGGATGTGTCATGGAGCAAACCACACTGGCTTGCCAGACCCTTATGCGCATTCTCCCACCTGCATTTCTGTCGTCTGGTCCGTTATCGGGCACGAGGGTGGGCTGTCTCGTAGATTTCCATTAGCCGTGCAGTATTTACCGCCGTATAGGCTTGTGTCGTGGAGAGTGACGCATGCCCAAGCAGCTCTTGAATGGCGCGAAGATCTCCTCCCGACGCGAGCAGATGAGTGGCGAAGCTGTGTCGCAGGGCATGTGGAGTTGCCGAGGCTGGAAGTCCGAGGCGATGCCGTGCGCGCTCAACCGTCTTTTGTACGACACGAGCGCGCAATGGACCGCCACGGACACCACGGAACAGGGGTTCTGACAGTGCAAGGTCCATTGGGCAGAGCTTACGGTACTCTTCGACCGCAGAGCGTGCCGCTGGAAGAACCGGAACGATTCGCTCCTTGTCGCCTTTTCCAGTAATGCGCAGAGCATCGGGAAGGGGTGCATCCTTCCCCAGAAGGCCAAGTGCTTCTGAGATCCGCAGGCCAAGCCCGTAGAGTAGGGTAATCACAGCGGTGTCGCGTGCCCCAATCCACGGAGTGGATGTCCCGTAATCGGTGGAACCCAGCATTGCTCTTGCGTTTTCAGTAGACAGTGGGCGCGGCAATTTCTTTTGAAAAGACGGGCTTCTCACCGACAAAGGCAGGGTCGCATCAAACCCATCTCGCTCGGCGAGCCATCCGATGAAGTTGCGTACCGCGGAAAGCGCTCGCGCTGATGACCTGGGTGAGAGACCGGCAGCGCGTGTTTGCGCAAGCCAGCTTCGCATATCTGCGACAGAGAGGGTGCGGAGCACGCTCGGCGTCACTGGCGTTGAAAGGTGAACGCCAATAAAATCGAGAAACCCGAGCACGTCCGCTCGGTAGGCCTCGACGGTTGCCGGCGCGCGCGCCTGTACCCCCGACAAGGCTTGCAGCCACTCTTCGACTGCTTTGCGCCCGTCAGGAGCAATTGCGTTCAGTTTTATCACGCGATCCAGCGTCGTATCGCGCGCTCGACCACTCCGCCGAAGAACGTAAGCAGGTCCGTGCCCTGGGTAGGCGCGAATGTGTGTGGGTCTTCCGAGCCAAGGACAAGCAAACCGGGTAAGCGGTCCGGCCCGAAGTCAAGGAGAAGACACGCTTCTGACCTCACCCAGTCAGCCTGAGATCCATAGACTGCCGTGTCTGCCGCCTGGACTTGGCGGAGTGTCACTGAGCGCGCAGGCGCATCTCGCCCGCCGGTCGCGTAGCTACGGACAAATCCGACAGGCTTAACGAGGACCATGCCTTCGAGGGAACCGTCGCTATCTGGGCGATCGCTTTCCAGGATAAGTTGAACGGCATCGACCCGAAGGATCTCAGAAACTTCAGCACCGAGATCCAAGAGAAATTCTTCGAATGAGACGGGTTCCAGAAGGCGGAGCACAGCGCGGTGGATCTGATTGGTCCCCGCGAGGTTTTCGTAGGCTGCTGCGACGACCCCTCGATGTGTGTCTTCCAATCGATCAAGACGTGCTTCGAGGCGCTCCATCGCGATTCCGCGCAGGTCTACTATATTGGACCCAAGCGCCTTTTCATTTGCGCTGACCAACGCGCGCATGATGTCTGGATCGTCCAAAATTACGCCTGGCTCGGCGATAATCTTTTCACGCACGTCTTCACGCTGTGACGCAGTCTCGCTCATACCCACCTCAATTTCCCGTCTTTGCGGGCTAACCTGCCGTTTTGGCGAGAATGGAGGAAATGGGTGGGAGAGCACAACCGCCGATATACATCGCGATTTCGTGGCGCGGCGAAACCGCAACGCCTTGCCGTTTATGTAATTGGACTTAGAGGATTGACTGGCCGGTCTTTGCCCAGTCTTTCAGGAATGCATCCAGGCCCTTATCCGTAAGGGGATGAGCGGCCATTTTGCGAATGACTTCGGGCGGCGCCGTGGCCACATCCGCGCCGATCTTCGCAGCATCGCACATATGGTTTATCGTGCGGATGGACGCAGCAAGGATGTTCGTTTCAAACCCGTAGTTGTCGTAGATTTGCCGGATGTCAGCAATCAGATCCATGCCGTCCAGGTTGATGTCATCCAGCCGGCCGATGAACGGTGAGATGAACGTTGCGCCTGCCTTTGCGGCCAAAAGAGCCTGATTTGCAGAGAAGCAAAGTGTGACATTCACCATCCGGCCTTCGTCGCTGAGCACTTTGCATGCCTTGAGCCCGTCCCAGGTGAGCGGGACTTTGATCGTTATGTTGTCGGCAATCTTCGCGAGTTCGCGGCCCTCCGCGATCATACCGTCTGCGTCGGTTGCCACCGTCTCTGCCGAAACAGGGCCGTCGACCATGTTGCAGATTTCGAGGGTCACCTCTTTGATATCTCGGCCGGACTTCATGATGAGTGACGGGTTGGTTGTCACGCCGTCTACCATCCCGAGTTCATTAAGTTCGCGAATGGCGTCCGTGTCTGCAGTGTCGACGAAGAATTTCATGGGTGGCCCCCACTGGTATGTCGGTTTCGTTTGCGGCACTGATAGCGGAATAGAGTAGGGGTCTGAAGCCCCATTTACGGTCTGCGCCTGGGAGCAGGGAATGGATTTTTCAGTCTGGTTGGCATTCGTCGCTGCGTCCACCGCACTTTTGTTGGTTCCCGGACCGACCGTCTTGCTTGTTCTGGCGTACGCGGTTGGACAAGGACGACGCGTGGCTGTTCCGACTGCGCTCGGTGTCGCGACCGGAGATTTGATTGCAATGACTGCTTCGCTGGCGGGCTTGGGCGCTTTGGTACTAGCTTCCGCTACGTTGTTTACGGTCCTGAAGTGGATTGGTGCGGCGTATCTTGTGTGGCTGGGGTGGAAGATGCTCTCCGGAGCCAAGGACGCGTCTTTGGATGTCCATACAGCAGGGGGCTCTATCGAAGGACGAACCGCATTTCTGAATGCCGCTGCGGTTACGGCGCTGAACCCAAAGTCCATTGTATTTTTTATTGCGTTCGTTCCGCAGTTTCTTGATCTCTCAGAGCCACTTTTGGCGCAGGCGGTAATTTTGGTTGCAACTTTTGTCGGCCTCGCGGCCGTCAATGCGCTCGTTTACGCTTTAGCGGCTGGTCGCCTGCGCGATGTTATCAAGCGTCCACGCATTATTGCATGGCTTATGCGCGCTGGTGGTGCCACCCTCATCGCCATGGGACTGGCGACAGCCGTATTGAGGCGGTCGTCCGCGTGACTTGGCATTGATTCAGCAGTTCGACGAAGGCGAGCTCGTCGGTGTTCTGACGACGCAACCACTTGATCGCACCCTTGACTATAAGGCGCCCGAAGGTGGCTGTTTCACCGGAGCCTTTGTCGAGGTCCCTTTGGGGCCGAGGAAAGTCATCGGGGTGGTTTGGGGGCCGGGCGAGGGGGGGTACGACCCCGCAAAGATCCGGAGCGTCATCCGAGTCCTAGACGCGGTTCCAATGCGGGACGAAATGCGTGAATTTCTGATCCGCGCCGGCGAGTACACGCTTACGCCCTTACCTGCGATGCTAAGATTGGCAACACGATCTCCAGGGCTAGGCGACCCACCGTCGATGCGCAGTGTATACCGCCTTGGGTCCGCGCGCCCGGATCGTGAGACGGACGCACGGCGGCGCGTCATCTCAGCATTGCAGGAGTACGGCGGCCTTTCCTTCACGCTTGGGGAGTTGGCGGAGATTGCGGGAGTGTCGACTTCAGTGGTGAAGGGGCTGGTTAAACAGGGCGTCGTCCTGGAAGAACAGAGCCCCCGGGATTTGCCGTACCCCCATCTTGAGCCCGGTCGTAGCGCATATCGCTTGACTGAA
>CAWUIX010000307.1:0-4099 GCA_963922395.1 uncultured Rhodobacterales bacterium
CCTGCCCTAGTCTATCCCTACATGGCGAATATCGAGCAGAATATGCGCGCGACGGCCTTGGCGGATCTTGGATTGCTGCGTCTGCTGAGGGAAGAGGATCTTGCGCCGGGGCGCCTGATCCGTGCCATTCAGGATCGGATTGACTCGCCGGTTTCAAAGTCGACGGTCGATTTGTCGGGTGCCGAGACGTCTGCTGCCCTGATCGCCGAACATATGGCGCGATAGTCGGGGCCTGATCGGTGCATCTGATCTGCCTCCACAATGTCATCGACGGCGCACCCGATCCGTTTGACAAACGATGCTCGCGTATCTCTGCCGCTGAGTTTGAATGGTTTGCGGAAACCGTTTCGGAGCGGTTCGAGCTTGTCTCGTTCGAAGTGTATCGCGCGCATCTTGAAGAAAACACGGGACATGAGAGCGTGGTGGCCCTTAGCTTTGATGATGGGTTTCGGGGGGTGCGTTCGTTTGCAGCGCCGGTGCTCGGCGCGCGCGGACTTGCTGCTATCGCGTTCCTTAACCCGCCCTACCTTGGAAATCCGGAGGGGCAGATCTTTCACTTCCTTGAGCTTGAGATCGCGTTTCGCCTCACGGAGCATGCTCGTGTGTCGTTGTCGTTTTGGGAGCCTGTGCTTGATCTCGGGGACGAAACGGCGCGAGTGGCGTCGATGCGGCGAGTGAAGAAGCTCTTGAAGACAGCGTCAGAGGGCAATCGGCGCGATTGGCATCGTGAGGTATTGGACAAGCTTGGCGTTGAACGGCGGGACATCTTTGCCTTCGCCCAGAACGATCCCCGCTTTGCCATCATGACGGAGCAAGAGGTCCGCGATCTAGAGGCGTCCGGCTGGGCCATTGGATCACATGGGATGCATCACACCACGCTGTCGATGTTGCCGGCGGAAATGGTGAGGCAAGAGATCGCGGAAGCTCGTGACGATCTGCGTACGCGGTTTGGATGGGACGGGTTGCCGTTTGCCTATCCTTATGGGGACATCGTTCACATCGGGCCGGAAGCGCCAAAAGCCTGCGAGGACGCCGGGCATCCGATGGCGTTTACGACCATTCCGGGCGAGAGTGATGTAAAGCGGGCGCCATTTCATTTGCCCCGGATCGGGTATGATCGGTTTGTGCGCGAGTTTGGGCTGACCGGCGCGCCGGATTAGTCCCGCCTGGACCATTCCTCGGTGAAGAGGATCTTTAGCTGTTGGATTCCGGGGCGGAAATCGAAGCTGGTGCGCACCTTGCGTTCCGCCGCTCGTCCGAGTTGTTCGCGAAGATCTGGGTCACGGATTACCGTCTCGAGGGCTTTTGAGAGGGCTGCCGGGTCGCGGGGAGGCACTAGCAGGCCCGAGGCCCCGTCTTGGATCAACTCGGGGATTGCAGAGAAGTCGGTGGCGACACAGGCAAGGCGCTGACTGGCCGCCTCAACGATAACGTTTGGGAGGCCATCGCGGTCGCCGTCCCCAGCGGCATGGCTGGCCAGGACGAAGATGTCTGACTGGCGATAGGCTGCGAGCACCTCGGTTTGCTCCTGCATGCCGCGCCAGTCGATCCGATCCTGAAAGCCCTTGGCCTCGGCCTCCGCTTTCAGGCGCGCCAGCTCCGGTCCGCGCCCGACGTGTTCGAGGCGCCATTTCAGATCCTTGGGCAGCCGCTCAAGCGCCTCGAGGATCGTATCGAACCCCTTTTTCGGTACTGCGCGCCCCACAGTCAGGATGCGTACCGGATCGGACGGGTCTGAACCGTCCCTGTCGGGCGGGGCATGGGTCGGGCTGGGGAAGCGATCGAGGTCGAGGCCATGATAGCTTAGGTGAACCGGCGACTCGGGCGCTAGGTCTTGCAAATGGGCCCGGCCGCTTTCTGTACAGGTGACCGTCCAGCGCGCCTCCGTAAGCTTTTCAGAAAGCTCCCAATCAGGCGAGGTCCAGATGTCTTTGGCATGCGCCGATATCGTGAAGGGGGCACCGAGCATGGTGCCGGCGTAACGAGCGACCGAGGCGGGGGTGTGTGCAAAATGGGCGTGGAGCCAGAGGGATCCGGCAGGTGCTTCGGCGGCCAGCACAGCAGCCTGGCCAAACCGGCGGCCACGGTTGGGGGTTAGGTCCCGGCGGACATCGCGCAGAAACTGTCTCAACGCTCGCCAGAACCCTTGGCGGGTCGCGACGGTGAGTAGCGAACGCATGACTCTAAGGGGCTCCTGGTAGAGGTATTCTGGAAGATAGGAGACCGGTGCCGTTATCCGGTCATGCACGGGGTGGCGCAGGTCGTCGTAGGGATGGCGCAGGGAGATAATGTCGAATTGCAGCCCCGCTTCCTGAAGGCCGAAGAGTTCCTGCGCAATGAACGTCTCGGAAATTCGGGGATAGCCCTTGAGAATAATAAGCAGCTTCGGCTGCTCAAAGTCTGGGCTGGTCCGCGCCGGGGCGCGGGCAGAACTGTTAGCCATGTGCAGCGGCCGCGCCTTGGCCTGAGCGCGCCCGAAGCCAGTCGCCCACATCAGAGACGATCCGGTCGAGGCCGAGAAGCTCGACAGGGGTCTCGGCCTGCGACGGACGCGGTTGCATCGGCAATTCTTCAAGCGCGCGAGCGAACGTTCGCGGATCATCCGCCTGTTCGGGGAGAAGCATTTTCGCCCAACCGAGGGCTGAGGCCCGTTGGGCGCGGATCAGTTGTTCTTCGCGGGGCTGGGTGCGAGGCACGAGGAGTGCCGGGACGTCGAACGACAGGATTTCGCAGAACGTGTTGTAGCCAGACATACCGACCACGCCCGCGGCGCCGGCGATGAGATCCTCCAGACGGTTGTCGAAATCGATCATCGTCACGGACGGGAGCGTTTCTCCGATTGCCTTCAGCTCTTCTCGGGCGCGCACGGGCATGTAGGGGCCCAAGGTCACCAGCGCAGGGAGAGAAGGGCCAGAGTCCAGCGCATAGGCCGCGAGAACTTGCCGGATCAGATCTTCGCCGTCGCCACCGCCGCCGGTTGTGACGAGGATATATTCCTCCTCGGGCATACCACCAAGACGCGTTGGGCTGATGTCACGCGCCTGGCGACGGAGAAATCCGGTGAAGCGCATACGCGCGCGCACAGCGTCCGGAACATCCATGCCTCGGAAGGGATCATTGAAGCCGCTGGGGCCGTAGACCCAGACCGTGTCGTAGTAAGACAGCACCTTCTCCATTGCGCCAGAGTCGCCCCACTCGGCACTTAGGAGGCGTGGGGAGTCCATCACTTCGCGCAGCCCAAGAACCAGACGTGTTCCGTTTGCACGGAGCAGTTTGAGCGTTTCCTCAATCTCACCGCGAAGGCCAACGGGCTCCTTGTCCACGATAAAAATATCGGGTTGGAAGACCTCTGCCGTGTGTTGAATGATGGTCTGTCGCATTCCCAAGGTATCGGCGAGGGGAATGTGTTGTGCGAGAGAGGTGTACTCTCCATTCCGAAGCTTGATGACACTCGGGACTTTCACGAAGTCGACGCGTGTCCGATAGTCGAAGGCACCTGCGATTGTGGCGCCAGAGATGATCAAGACCGAGAGGCCGCTATAGGCCTCGACCAGGGCATGAGCGATCTCGCGGCACCGGCGCAGATGGCCAAGGCCGAATGTGTCGTGACTATAGATCAGGACCTTCGCGTCCGCCGCGTATTTGGCGGCTTCGAGGTTTTGATCTGTTTCGGTCATCGATACGGATCCACCGCGTCCCGGAGGCCATCGCCCAGGAAGTTGAACGCCAAAACGACCAGGGACACCGGAAGCATCGGCCAAAGCAGCCAGGGATAGAGCACAATAATCTCGATCCCGCGCGCCTCAGTCAGGAGGATTCCCCAACTCGTGATCGGCGGTCTAAGTCCAAGGCCAAGGAAGGTCAAAGCCGTTTCGCCGAGGATCATCGCCGGAACACTCAGGCTGGCGCTGGCGATCAGGTGAGACATGACCCCGGGAAGCAAATGCCGACCGATGATACGTTTTCCTTTCGCGCCCATGATCTCGGCAGCAACAACGTAGTCCTCTTCACGTAGGGCGAAGAGTTTAGATCGGACCGCGCGTGCCTGACCGGTCCAGTCGAGCATCCCCAAGATGACCGTGATCCCCAGGTAAACGAG
>CAWUIX010000308.1:0-4076 GCA_963922395.1 uncultured Rhodobacterales bacterium
GCCGCCGCTGATGGGGCCGGACGCCGGGCATTGCGTTCAGGCGACCCACGGGGCCGAGGTCGCGCGGGCGGCCCTGGAGGCCTGGGGCGGGCGTTGAGCGCGTTTACGCGGTTTTGTCGGCCATGGTCCTAGCGCGAGAAGGCTCCTTTGATCGCGTCGCGCATGGCATCGCAGATGGGGCCCTTGGCGCTTTCGCCTTTCTGAAGGACGAGGAACGTTGGGTGTCGGGCGGTGATGCCCGGGAGCGGGTGCAATCCTTCGGTGTTGTCTTTCGGGCTGAGTAGGCCTGCCGCGATCCCTGCTTTGACGGCGGCCCGGACGCCTGCGGCGCTTTCGCTGGTGAAGACGACCTGGTGGGCGCGACCGGCCTCTTCCAGCGCAGAGAGGGCGAGGTCGCGCCACCAGCAGTCCCGGTCGAAGACGGCGATGGGCAGGATATCCATGGATCCGAAATCGCGGGTGTCGCTGCACATCCAGATCAGGTGATCTTCGCGCAGGACCTCATCCGTCGGGCCCGGGATTTGCACTTCATGCACGGCAAGATCGAGCGCGCCGGAGGTGAGGGCCGCGCTGAACCCGGCGCCGAGAGCGCAGTGTACCTCGAGTTCCACATCCGGATGCAGGGTGGCGAAGGTGGAGATGATGGTGGCGAGTTCCGTGCGGCTGTGATCGTCGGTCATGCCGATGCGGAGTTTGCCGCGCAGCCCGCCGCCTCGGAGATCGGACAATGTGGTGTCGAGGGATTGGACAACCGAGCGGGCGACGGGGCGAAGCTTTTCGCCCGCAATGGTCAGGGTGATGCCGCGCCCGTGGCGGCGGAACAGGGGCTGGCCCACGACCTCCTCCAAGAGTTTGATCTGGAGGCTTGCCGCCGACTGCGAGCGGCCGATGCGGTCGGCACCGCCGGTGACACTGCCCGCTTCTGCGATGGCAAGAAAGGTGCGCAGGTGGTCGCTGTTCAGATGGGACATGGTATTTGCATAGTCGATTGCTGATAGATGAACTACGCGTTTCTCAAATGGCTGTCGAGGCTCTAGATCTGAAGCCGAACAGTTGGGAGCGTGCGATGTCGGTGTCAGAAATCGTTCAAGGCATTCGGGTGGGGCCGAGATTTACCTACGGTTTGCTCTTCGCCGGGTTGGTGGGGCTGATCCTCTGGCAGCCCGCGTTTTCGTTCGAAACCGTGTGGTTCGTTCTGCACGGCATGGTGCATGTGGCGCCGCTGGTGATCCCGGGCATTTTGCTTGCAGCGTGGATCACGGCGAGCGGGGCGAGCGACCGGGTGGCGAAGGTCTTTCACGGTCGGCCGGTTGAGACGGTGATTGGGGCGACGGTCGTGGGGGCGTTGCTGCCGGTTTGTGGCGTGACGGTCTTGCCCATGATGGCGGGACTGCTGGCGGCGGGGGTGCCTCTGGCGCCGGTGATGGCGTTCTGGCTGGCCTCGCCGATCACGGGACCGGCGATGTTGTCGGCGACGGCGGCGACGCTGGGTTGGGAGTTTGCGATTGGGAAGGCGTTGGCGGCCATTGGGCTTGGGCTCTTTGGAGGTGCGATGACGGCCGTTCTTGCGCGGCGTGCCTGGGCTCTGTCGCCGTTGCGGTCGAACCGGATTGTGGGATCGCTTGGCGAAGGCTGTGGGTCTTGCGGGGACGGGGATGCGCCGTTTGAGGCCCGGGTCTGGCAGGATGCCGCGCGGTGGGAACGGTTCCTGCGGGAATGCTGGTCAATCACGCGGCTTATCCTGCTGGTTCTGACGCCTGCGTTCGCGGCGGAGTACGTGCTGAATGCCTGGCTCGAGCCGAATGCCGTTGCGGCCTATGTCGGGCAAGAGAGCGCCTTCGCGGTACCGCTGGCCGTGGTGGTCGGTGGTCCCGCTTACATCGACGGGTATGCCGCCTTGCCCCTGACCCGGGCGCTGATGGAGCACGGGATGTCGACAGCTGCTGCAATGGCCTTTCTGGTCTCGGGCGGCGTGGTCAGCATCTGGGGCGCGATGGCGATCTTCCCAGTGCTGAAGCTGAAGCCCTTCCTTCTGTATCTGGCACTCGCTGCAGTGGGTTCGATGGTCGCGGGCTGGGCCTTTGGAGCTTTCTTCTGAGCGCGTGATCCCTGAAGCAACGCCGACCTTGGAAGAAGGCAAGCGGCGGGCCTGACTCAGCCCGCCGCTTGTTTGCTTTGAATGGAGATCAGTTGTTCGCGGTGAGCGGGTCGATGACCTGAGGCACCTCGGTGATCGCCGCAACGGGAATGCCCGACAGTTCGGAATGCTTAAGGATCGCATCTTCATTTTCGGCAAGGTAGACGCAAAAGGTTTTGTCGCTGGCGACGTAGCTGTGTTGCCATTGAATGCTCGGGCCGACCTGGTCGACGGCCTGGTTCGAGGCGCGGGCGGCGCCGCAGAGTTCTGTGACCGACATTTGCCCGACGCCGGGGATGTCGCGTTCGATGATGAAGCGTTTCATCTGTGCCATGGATCTGTCCTCTCCTGTGCGATGGGTTGAGCATGGAGGGGGTTTCGGTGATCTCCTAACTAAGAAATTTTGCAGAACTAGAAGAATTTCTTTATTATACGTGGAAATCTTCGCATTTGAGAAAGGTTACCTTTATCAAATGACCCGAACGACGCATCTGAACTCGCTCCAGGCGCTGGACATGGCGATCCGGGAGGGCTCGCTGCAGGGAGCCGCACGCAAGCTTGGGATCACACCGGCGGCGGTTGGACAGCGGATTCGGGCGCTGGAGAAATATCTCGATACAGACCTTTTGCTCAGGGGGCGCTCTGGGTTGCAGCCGACGGTTTCCTTGCAGGCGGCTTTGCAGGATCTGCGATTGGCGTTCGACGCCTTGGAGCGGGTTTCCGACAGTCTGGACTTTCAGCGGACGGCCGAGATTCACATCGTTGCCGATCCGGATTGGTCGGATCTTTGGCTTGTGCCCCGGCTTCGGCAGTTTCAGGCTCAGCATCCCAACATTCAGTTCAATGTGAACGGCGAAGGGGATGTCCCGATGCGTCTGGGTGCGGCCGACGTGGTAATTGACCGGGATCCGACGGGCCGCGCGGCGGACGGGGAGGTATTGTATAGCGAGGTCTTTCTGCCGGTCGGATCTGTGGAGACGGCACGGCGCATCTCAGAGCCCTATCTGACAAAGGCCGAGGATGGGACCCCGAAATACCTTCCGGTCGGCCAATTGAGCGATCAGGACCAGATGTGGCGTCATTCCCAACGCGGGAGCCTTGAGGGATTCCCGCTTCTTCACATTAAACCACGCCCTGACGCGCCCGAGACCCCGGACTGGGGGCGGTGGCTTGCCGCCTATCCCTACGAACGGACATCTCCGGAGCGGGGCATTCAATATTCGCTGGTCCGGAATGCGCTGGAAGGAGTGCGGTCACACGCCGGTCTTCTGGTCTGTGGGTTGTCCTGCATTCTGGACGAGCTTGAGGACGGGGCGTTGGAGTCGCCGTTTCCCGCACAAGAGAGTGTGGTCGCAAAGCATCCCTACCGCATCAAGCCGCGTGGTGAAGTGCAGGGTCGGCCGCAGATGGCACGGTTTCTGGAATGGCTCGCGGACGAAGCCGCAGCGACCAAGGCCCGGATGGATGCGCGGCTTGCCGCGTAGGCGCGTGAACCAAGCTTGCGGTGATTGGACCGGACGCCTAGCGTTGGCGTAGGCGTGGCTCGCGCCTCCCCCCTCCGACCGGGGCAGCATCGAATGTGCAGAGCGGTTTCCAATCGATCCGACCTTTCGGGGCCAGTGCATAAGGAGGGATTGCCGACTTGCCCGGAAACGGAGGTTTCGAGATGACGTTATCCAGACCGATCTGGCAATTGAAACAGGCCGCCAAGCGCCTTTCACGTGAGACAGGGAAGCCCTTACACGCCGCGTTGGACGAGGTGGCCGCGGGTGAAGGGTTTTCCCGGTGGAGCCTTTTGGTGTCGCGCGCATTGGCGGATCCGGTGCCGCGCGTGCTGGCAGCGCTTGATGCGGGGGACATGATGCTGATTGGCGCGCGTCCAGGGCACGGGAAGACGGTTTTGGGTGTCGGGCTTGCTGCCTCAGCGGGGGAGATTGGC